>CALNCF010000377.1 GCA_937875035.1 uncultured Sphingobacteriaceae bacterium
GTTCCGCGATAGCTCAATGGTGGAGCACTCGGCTGTTAACCGATAGGTTGTGGGTTCGTGTCGGCTTTTGCCTCACGGGCCCTGGCAATATACGCGAGGATCTTTTTTGAATTCTCTTCAAAATTCCCGACATGCACATTCACCTGTGCAATTGCGATTTTCATGTAGCTGAACCGACTAAAAGAGTAAGCCTAAATTAATTGCGAAGTACGATACTGTCGCGTCGAAGCCGGAAAGCTCCGGTTTCTTCTTATATTGAAATTTATTGCTGACCACATTCGTAAAGCCATTGCTATACGTAATGCCCGCCATGAACGAAAGATTATCGCCGATCTCATATTGCATACCCCCGCCGATGATCAGCGAAAGCTGGATCGGGTTGATGTACCTGTTCGCGTTCTTAATATCCTCTTCTCCGAACACAGCGTTCGAAGCCTGGTATTTGATCTTGGTGCTCGACTTGATATTGAAGCTGGTCCCCAGTCCGAAACGGCCATAATAGGTAATGCCGTTGATATCGTTCGTTTTCAGCTTCAGGGTCAGGGGGATCTCGATATTACGCATGTTCAGGCTGGTTTCGATCGCTGTATCCATCCTGCTGAACTCTACCTTGCCTCCCAATGAGGTGATCGAAAACTCGGTCGCGAAGGCATAGTTATCGGTTAAATTATAATCGATCATTAATCCGTATGAAAACCCCAGCTTAGGGCTCACACGCTCATGATAATCGCTGCTTGGACGCATATACGAAAACAGGGGATGTGCCTTCAGGCCTAATTTAACGGGCGACTGTGCCATAGCTCCTGCGCTCATTAATAACAAGGCAGCGAATAATAAGAACTGCTTTTTCATGTTCATGGTTATATTTGTTCTATTATATCTGAAAATATGCATTTGAATACCCTGCAAAGAAACCAAAATTATCTGATTTATGGCATCGCCGTATTACTCGCCGGATTGTTTTCCTGCAAGGAGCCGGCCGGCCATTCAGCCAGCGTGCAGCTTACTGTTAAACGCTTCGAAAAGGATTTATTTTCCATCGATCAAAATAATTATAACGCGTCCCTCGATTCATTGCAGCAGGAATACCCGGCTTTCTACCCGATCTACTTCAGCCGTATTGTAGGCTTCGGACAGGTAAAGGATAGTACCTACCGCATCATCACCCGCGATTTCATTAATAATGCTGACCTGAAGATGCTGTACCACGACTGCGATTCTGTCTATGCAAACTTCGATGGTATCAGCAGGGATCTTGGCCAGGCTTTCGGCCGCTACCAGGCGCTCTTTCCGGAGGATACCATCCCTGAGATTATCACCTTTATCTCAGGCTTTAATAACGGAGTAGTTACCGGCGAAGGATTTGTAGGCATCGGGCTGGACATGTTCCTGGGAGAAGATTACCGCTTCTACCCTTCTGTCAATATTCCCCGTTTTATCGTGCGCCGGATGAACAGGGATCACATGGTACCGACCGTGATGCAGGGTGTGATCAGCGCGAAATATGAAACGGAGAACGGCACGGCGCAAACACTGCTCGACCAGATGATCGAGCATGGCAAGAGGCTGTATTTTCTCGACCAGGTATTGCCTGCCACACACGACTCCCTCAAGATCGGGTATTCTGCCGCGCAGCTCAAATGGTGTAAGCAGAATGAAACGAATATCTGGGGATTGTTCCTGGAAGAGAATGTGCTTTACTCGACCGATCAGCTGAAATTCAGCAAATACATTGACGTTAACTGCACCTAAATAGCCCTTTTTACTTGT
>CALNCF010000378.1 GCA_937875035.1 uncultured Sphingobacteriaceae bacterium
TTATACCTCGAACGGAATAAGTTCCAGCCGGTTGAGATCCATCACCTGCGCCTGGCTTTCGAAGAGGTATCGGGCGAAGATCTCAACTGGTTCTTCAACCAATGGTTCCTTGCATCGGGACATGCAAACCTGACGATTGATTATGGATATAATGAAGCGACACACAAGGCAAGCGTGACCATTACGCAGAACCAGGACTTTTCAAAAACGCCGCTTTACAGGCTTCCCCTGGATGTTGATATTTATACGAACGGCAAGGTGAAAAGAGAACGTATCACGGTAACACATGCCCGCGAAACCTTTGAATTTGATGTCGACCAGAAACCGGACCTGCTGAACGTAGATGCTGAGAAAATGCTGGTAGGGATAAAAAAGGATAATCATAGTAAGGAGGAATGGATCTATATGTACGCGCATGCTCCCTTGTTTACGGATCGCTATGAAGCCATCGAAGGCCTGGACAAATATAAGGATGACGCGGCGGCGCAGGCCATCTTCATGAAAGCCTTGTCGGACCCGTTCTGGTCCATACGCAGCCAGGCTTTGGGTAAGCTGAGAAACCTCAGCGATACGCAGAAAGAAAGTGTATACAATTCGGTGGTGGCGATTGCCCGGAAGGATGTAAAGGCATCTGTACGCGCAAGGGCTGTCAAAGTATTGGACGAGCAATACAAGCAGAAAGATAATAAAGCGATCTTCGCCGCCGCAGCGACCGACAGCGCCTGGAGCGTGGTTGCGGCCTCTTTCCGGGCGATCGCAAAAACAGATAAGGGAAGCGCGTTTAAGATCGCCAAAGAGAACGAAAAGAGCGAAAGCAGTAGTATGACCGCCGCTATTGCCGAGTTTTACGCGGAAAACGGAACCGCTGCCGAGAACGGCTTCTTTATTAATTATTTTGAGCGTACATCCGGTTACGCGCCTTTATTCGTGCTGCCTTATTACAAAACCTATATCAAGCGCATGGATGATGAAAGCATTAAGCAGGGCGCGCTGGTTATGAAGAATATGGCTTTGGCAGCAACCATGACCTTTGTCGAAAATTCAACGAAAAGCATCCTGGGCGAAATGCTGAGCAGCGCTAAATCAGAAGAAACAAAAGCATACATCCGGTCGTTGATGGATGAGCTGGACAAGAAGAAGAAATAGGTGAATAGGGCTAAAAACTGTTTTGCCCCTGATTTATAGGCGATTCTGCCTGTAAATCAACAGGGTTTCCTTGCGAATCCGTTTTTATTGTTTATATTTGCACCGTAAAGGAAGAAAAAGACGGAACGAGGGGACATTAGTCCCCTCGTTTGTTTTATCGGTTTTTTGTAGAAATGAAGCCAGAACAACGAATTAACGAGTTTATAGAAGAAAAGATAGCGGGAACCGACCTGTTCCTGGTGGATTTACGCATCCTGCCCAAGAGCCGGGTGGTGATCCTCATCGACAGCGATCAGGGTTTGCAGATCGATCAATGTGCAGAGATCAGCAGGCACGTGGGGCACCGGATGGAAGAAGAGAACATGATCGATCATGCTTTTACACTGGAAGTTTCTTCTCCCGGGATCGATCATCCCCTGAAGTTCAGACGCCAGTACGTAAAAAATATCGGCAGACATTTGTCCCTGAAGATGAACGACGGGACACAGCGCCAGGGAAAGCTCCTGGAAGTGAAAGAGGATTCTTTCATGATGGAAGAGCAGATTAAAGAGAAAGGCAAAAAGGCCTATACAAAGGAAGCAGAGGTGAATTTCGCCGATCTGAAGGAAGCGAAAGTGGTTATTTCCCTGAAATAAATAGAAACATACATATTCAATATCAATAATTAAGATGAGCAATATCAATTTGATTGATTCCTTTCAGGAGTTTAAGGAGTTCAAGAATATCGACCGCCCTACGATGATGAGTGTGCTGGAAGACGTATTCAGAAGCATGTTGCGTAAAAAATACGGAACAGACGAGAACTGTGATATCATTGTAAACACAGACAACGGGGATCTGGAGATCTGGAGAAGCGGCAAGGTGGTGGAAGATGAATTTTCAGAAGACGATGCATTGGAAGTGGAACTGACCGAAGCGAAAAGCATTGACCCGGACCTGGAAGTAGGCGATGAGGCGATCGAAGCCGTAACACTGGAAAGCTTCGGAAGAAGGGCCGTTCTGGCAGCACGCCAGACACTGGTTTCCAAGATTCTGGAACTGGAGAAAGACGAAATCTATAAGAAATACAAAGACAGGATCGGCGAGATCGTAACCGGTGAGGTTTACCAGGTGTGGAAGAAAGAGATCCTGATCATGGATGATGATAACAATGAGCTGATCCTTCCTAAAACGGAGCAGATCCCTGCGGATTTCTTCAAAAAAGGAGAAACGGTAAAGGCTGTTGTGGCACGTGTGGATATGCAGAACAGCAATCCGAGGATCATTATCTCGCGTATCGTTCCTTCTTTCCTGGAGCGTTTATTCGAGCAGGAAGTTCCGGAAGTGTTCGACGGGCTTATCACCATTAAGAACATTGTACGTGAGCCGGGAGAACGTGCCAAGGTAGCTGTGGAATCGTACGATGACCGTATCGATCCGGTAGGAGCCTGTGTGGGGATGAAGGGATCACGTATTCACGGTATCGTGAGAGAATTGAAGAATGAGAATATCGATGTGATCAATTACACCAATAATATCTCATTGTATATCCAGCGTGCGCTGAGCCCTGCCAAGATCACCACTATCAAGATTGATGAGGATCACAAGAGAGCATCGGTATTCCTGAAACCAGACCAGGTTTCACTTGCGATCGGTAAAGGCGGTTACAATATTAAGCTGGCCGGAAAGCTTACCGGTTATGAGATCGATGTTTACCGCGATGCGGAAACAGATGATGAGGATGTCGACCTGGAAGAATTCTCCGATGAGATCGAAAGCTGGATCATCGACGAATTCAAGGCGATCGGCTGTGACACAGCGAAAAGCATCCTGTCATTATCCGTGGAAGACCTTGTGAAACGCACCGATCTTGAAGAAGAAACGATCCGTGAAGTGATGCAAGTCCTTCGCGCAGAATTTGAATAATAGTAGCTGGCATTTCCGGGAGGCACACCTTTCGGAAATGTCTTTTTCAGGATACATCAAATAAAAAACGCATATTTGCACAAAATACCATAGATGTCAGGCGATAAGAAGATCATATTAGTAAAAGCAGCAAAAGAATTAAACGTTAGTGTCGCAACCATTATCGAACACCTTGCCAAGAACGGGGTTGTTGTAGAGAATAAGCCTACATCAAAACTGTCGGAAGAGGCGTATGGTATCTTATTGAAAGATTTTCAAGGAGATAAACAGCATAAAGAAGAGGCGAAAAGCATTACTATCGGTAAGCTGAGAAAGGATGAAGCGGTCATCGCGGATGAATTGCGCCCGCAGGCGCGTATGCATCCGGAAGAAGAGCCGAAAGAGATCCTGATCAAGAACGTGCATGTTCCGTCTGAACCGGTGGAAGAGCCGGTAGCGGAGAAAAAAGAGGAGAAAGCTCCGAAAGCGGCGCCTGTTGCGGAAACGCCTGCTAAAAAAGAAGAGCCTGCGAAAGAAGAGGCACCAGCAGAAGAGAAACAATCTCCTTCAGTTAAGGTGATCGGTAAGATCGATCTTGACACGTTGAATACGAAAACCCGTCCTGACAAAAAATCGTCTAAAAAAGAAAAAGCGGAAGACATCAGCCTTGAGCAACCAGCGGCTGCTGAGCCGGTTAAAGATATCGCGGCAGAAAAAGCCGTGGAACCAGCTTCGGCTACGAAAAAGCCGGTAGAAAAACCTGTGGCGAAAGCTGCTGAAAAGGCTGAACCTGTTGCCGAAGCTCCTAAAGCGGCTGAAAAGCCGGTTATGGATGATGAGCCTGCAGTTCCTGCTGCGCCTGTCGCATCAGCGGAAGAAGAGAAGGGTGATGAGACGATCAGGGCACGTGCCGAGAAACTATCAGGTCCGAATATTATCGGAAAGATCAACCTCGACAGCTTTGCTCCGCGCAAGAAAGCGCCGGTACCGGTTGCAAGCTCCAGCTCATCCCCGGGTGACTTAGCCAAGAAGAAACGTAAACGTAAAGATAGCGGTAAGCCAGATGCGAGACCTGCCGGAGCTCCGGGACAGGCCGGACATACGCCAGGCGCCGGGCAAGGCCACAGTGGACCACGTCCGGGTGGGCCAGGCCAGGCGGGTGCACATCCGGGTCGCGGAAAGTTCGCGCCGGGAAGACCGGGCTATGGAAACAAGCCGGCATCTAATACCCCTAAGGAAGAGCCTACAGAGAAAGAGATCCAGGATCAGATTAAAGCGACCCTTGCCCGTTTAAGTGGTGCAGGTAAGTCGGGCAAGTTTGCATCCGGAGCGAAATTCCGTCGCCAGAAACGTGATAAATTCGCGGCATCTGCGGAAGAGGCAGCATTAGAGCAGGAATTACAATCGAAGATATTAAAGGTTACCGAGTTCGTTACTGCCAATGAACTGGCGAAGATGATGGATGTACCGGTAACTAAGGTCATCTCTACGTGTATGAGCCTGGGCATGTTCGTTTCCATCAATCAACGTTTGGATGCGGAAACCCTGACCATCGTAGCGGATGAGTTCGGATACGAAATACAGTTTGTTACTGCTGATGACCAGGAAGTGAGCCTTGATGAAGAGGATGCACCGGAAGATATGCTTCCACGTTCTCCGATTGTAACGGTAATGGGTCACGTCGATCATGGTAAAACATCCCTGCTCGACTTTATCCGTAACGTGATCGGTGGTGAGGCCGGGGGGATTACCCAGCACATCGGCGCCTATGAAGTACAGCTTGAAAATGGTAAGAAGATCACATTCCTGGATACGCCGGGCCACGAAGCCTTTACAGCGATGCGTGCCCGTGGTGCCAAGATAACGGATATCGTGATCATCGTGATCGCGGCGGACGATAGCGTGATGCCTCAGACCAGGGAAGCGATCAACCATGCGCAGGCAGCGAATGTTCCGATCATCTTTGCTTTCAACAAGATGGATAAACCGGGAGCCAATGCCGACAAGGTGCGTGAGCAGCTTTCTACGATGAACATCCTGGTAGAAGAGTGGGGTGGTAAATACCAGACGCAGGAAATTTCTGCAAAGAGCGGTATGAACATCGACCTGCTTCTGGAGAAAGTATTATTGGAGGCTGAATTATTAGACCTGAAAGCAAACCCTGATAAACACGCGGTAGGAACCGTAATCGAGGCAGCGCTGGATAAAGGACGCGGTATCGTGACCACGGTACTGATCCAGTCCGGAACCCTGAAAGTCGGTGATCCGATCCTCGCAGGGTGCTACAGTGGTCGTGTGAAAGCATTATTTAATGAGCGTGGAAATAAGGTAGAGCAGGTAGGCCCGTCGCAGCCCGTACAGATATTAGGTATGAGTGGCGCACCGCAGGCCGGTGATAAGTTCAACTCGATGGCGAGTGAACCGGAAGCACGTGAGATCGCAAACAAACGTTTGCAGCTTCAGCGTGAGCAGGGGATCCGTACACAGAAACATATTACCCTGGATGAGATCGGCCGACGTCTGGCGATCGGTAACTTCAAGGAGCTGAATGTGATCGTGAAGGGTGACGTGGATGGTTCGATCGAAGCATTATCCGATTCATTACTGAAACTTTCCACTCCGGAAATCCAGGTGAATATTATCCATAAGTCTGTAGGGCAGATCTCCGAGTCGGATGTGTTGCTGGCTTCTGCTTCCGATGCGATCATTATCGGTTTCCAGGTACGCCCGTCGTTAAATGCGCGTAAGCTGGCAGAGCAGGAACAGATCGATATCCGTCTGTATTCGATCATCTACGATGCGATCAATGAGATCCGTTCGGCAATGGAAGGAATGCTTTCTCCGGAGATCGAAGAGAAGATCGTGGCGAACGTAGAGATCCGCGAAACCTTCAAGATCACGAAGGTTGGAACCATTGCAGGCTGTATGGTGCTGGATGGTAAGATCAACCGTAACAGCAAGATCCGGATCATCCGTGAGGGTGTGGTAGTATATACCGGTGAGCTGGCTTCACTGAAACGCTTTAAGGATGATGTGAAGGAAGTTTCAGCAGGTTACGAATGTGGTCTGAATATCCAGAACTTCAACGATATCAAGGAAGGCGACATTATCGAAGCATACGAACAGGTAGAAGTGAAACGTAAATTGTAATCAGAAATTCATTCTATATAAAAGGCCCGGATAACCCGGCCCTTTTTTGTTGTGGGCTATTCAGAAATATGGATCTTATGGATCTCGGTCTGGTCCCCGTATTCGATTTTCAATAGGTATATGCTGGCTGATGCCGGTAATCTTCAGGTGCTCTACCTGGTCTTGTAATGTTGATTGTTCGGTAAGCAGTTTTTTGCCGTATATGTCGAACAGGCTGAGAGTTGTTACTGGATTCGTGCTGAGCTCGTTCTTCAACAGGTTTGTATAGTCGATAATGAGCTCATCTTTCCCCGGGTTAGGGTATACAGAGGTACGCAGGCCCGGGTTTGGAATACATTTGAAATCGAGCTCGAATTCCCCGGTAAATGTTCCGTAAATGGGCTATTCACCAGATAATAATCTTGTAGAAGAAATTAGTGTTCTGCATGTGATATATTCAATACTATTTTTATAATCCAAGAACATGATATTGTAATTATTGGTTTATCTTAATTTAATTAAACCTAATAAATAGGTGAATAAATATGCCTTTACAGCAATGAAAATCATGAAGAAAGCAATAAGCATCTTCTTGTTCATAATATGGAAGTTTAGTTAAACGTGAACTATTGGTGGTAATAGAATTCCCCTTCGGTGATGCGCAATGTATCACAGCCATCGGTTTTAGCCATCACGGCTTCGAACTGCCCGGAGAAGATAAAATTTTCGAGGTCGTAGGTTTCAAAAGTGAAAGAGCCAGATATGATTGACAAATCCGCATTTCCAGAAAAATAATCGCAAGATGTTATAAGATTCCAAAAGGACATCCTATGTCTCCCAGTTCTACTAAGGTAATATTTGCCTGTGCTTTTCAGGCTGTCTGAACCAAATCCAAATGAGTAAGCCAGATCGTTACCATTATACCGATATGTATTTACTGAAATTATACCATCTCGGTAACTTGGTTCAATGTTCATGTAGTAGTTTGGAGTGCCGTTATACCCACTCGGTTTGTACTCCACTCCGTTGATCTTGCAGGTAAAGTAATTCTTAGGGGTTTGGCTCACCGGTTCTTTATTCTTGCAGGAAGAACCCATGCTCAACCATGCGAATAACAGGTATAGAAGTATAAAGATGTTGTTCTTCATACAGATTCTCTTAGAGGTGGTAATAAAATTTTCCTTCGGTAATGTGTAGTGTATCACAGCCGTCGGTTTTGGCCATCACGGCTTCGAATTGTCCGGAGAAGATAAAGTTTTCCAGGTCGTATGTGTCAAAAGTGAAATATCCTGATACTATTGTTATATCTGTATAATTGGAAAAATATTGACAGGATGTATTAAAGTTCCAGAATGACATTCTGTGTCGTCCCGTGGTAGTTAGATAAAATATTCCATTGCTTTTTAAACTATCAGAGCCAAACCCAAGCCCATACATTAGAGTATTATTCTCGTAGCGATACGTTGTAATGGAAATAGTCCCATTTTGATAGTTCGGTTCTACATTTAGATCATAGTTCGGAGTCCCATTATACCCACTCGGCTTATATTCTACGCCATTGATCTTGCAGGTAAAATAATTCTTAGGAGCGAGGCTCACCGGTTCTTTATCCTTGCAGGAAGAACCCATGCTCAACCATGCGAACAATAGATATAGAAGTATAACGATGTTGTTCTTCATACGGATTCTTTTATTGGTGGTAATAGAATTTTCCTTCGGTGATATGAAGCGTATCACACCCATCGGTTTTGGCTAATACAGCTTCAAACTGCCCGGAGAAAATAAAGTTTTCCAGGTCGTATATGTCAAAAGTAAAGAAGCCCGATACAATAACTAAGTCATCTCTGTTAGCGAGATATTCACAGGATGTCTTAAAATTCAATATAGACATCTGATGACGGCCGGATTTAATTAAAAAGTATTTTCCCGTAGCCCGGATACTATCGGAACCGAAGCTAAAACCATAAGCAATGGATTCATTTTCATACCGGTAGGTATTGACAGAGATAACTCCATCCATATAGTTTGGATCAACATGGATGAAATAATTCGGACTACTGCTAAATCCACTCGGCTTGTATTCCACTCCGTTGATCTTGCAGGTAAAATAATTTTTAGGAGCCGGGGTGACCGGTTCTTTATCCTTACAGGAAGAGCCTATGCTCAGCCATGCGCATAACAGGTATAGAAGTATAACAATGTTGTTCTTCATACGGATTCTTTTATTGGTGGTAATAGAATTTTCCTTCGGTGATGCGCAATGTGTCGCAGTCATCTCTGGTCATTGTTACTTCGAACTCACCTGAAAAGATGTAGTTGTTAAGATCGTATTGATTGAATGTGAAATATCCTGAAAGAATTTTTACGGATTGATTGTTACTATAATACTCGCATCCTGATAAATAATTATTCAGTAACATACGATGTCGTCCTGTTCTGGTTAAATAATATTTCCCAACACTTTTTAAACTGTCGGACCCCAGTCCTATAGAATACTCCAGATCATTCCCTTTGTAACTATAGCTTACTATTGCAATAACACCATCTTTATAGCTAGGGTCAACATCAATATAATAGTTAGGAGTTCCATCATACCCACTCGGCTTGTATTCCACTCCGTTGATCTTGCAGGTAAAATAATTTTTAGGAGCCGGGGTGACCGGTTCTTTATCCTTACAGGAAGAGCCTATGCTCAGCCATGCGCATAACAGGTATAGAAGTATAACAATGTTGTTCTTCATACGGATTCTTTTATTGGTGGTAATAGAATTTTCCTTCGGTGATGCGCAAAGTGTCGCAGCCGTCGGTTTTAGTCATCACGGCTTCGAACTGCCCTGAGAAAATAAAATTTTCAAGGTCGTATGTGTCAAAAGTGAAAAAACCAGATAAAAAGATTAGATCGTTATGGCCAGAAAAGTATTGGCATGATGTTGTGAAATTCTCAAATGACATTCGGTGTCTTCCCGTTCGAGTTAAAGTATATTTACCAGTACTTTTTAAACTGTCAGAGCCAAATCCGAAGGCATAAGCTAAGTCATCATTCTCATGGCGATATGTCGCGATACCTATAACACCTTCTCCATAATTTGGATCGACATCAATATAATAATTAGGTGTACCATCGTACCCTTTTGGCTTGTATTCCACACCGTTGATCTTGCAGATAAAGTAATTCTTAGGGCTTGGGCTCGCAGGCTCTTTATCCTTGCAGGAAGAACCCATGCTCAACCATGCGCATAGGAGATATAGAAGTATAACGATGTTGTTCTTCATACGGATTCTTTTATTGGTGGTAATAGAACTTTCCTTCAGTGATGCGCAAAGTGTCGCAGCCGTCGGTTTTGGCCATCAGGGCTTCAAATTGCCCGGAGAAGATAAAGTTTTCCAGGTCGTATGTGTCAAAAGTGAAGGAGCCAGAAAGTATCTCTACGTCTGAGTCATCTGAAAAATACTGGCAGTTAAGATTATAGCTGGTATAATCCATCCTATGCCTACCGGCTCTTTTCAGATAAAACTTGCCGACATTTTTGACACTATCTGAGCCAAATCCGAAACTATAATTTAGGTTATTGTTAGAAGAATTGTAGGTGTTAACAGAAATGGTTCCATCTCTATAAGAAGTGTCTATGTGAATATAATAGTTAGGAGTTCCATCATACCCACTCGGTTTGTACTCCACTCCGTTGATCTTGCAGGTGAAGTAATTCTTAGGAGCCTGGTCTGACATTTCCTTCTTCTTACAGGAAGATCCCATGCAAAGCCATGCGCATAACAGGTATAGAAATATAACGATATTGTTCTTCATACGGATTCTTTTATTGGTGATAATAGAACTTCCCTTCGGTGATGTGTAAAGTATCGCAGCCGTCGGTTTTAATCATCGTCGCTTCGAATTCACCCGAAAATATAAAGTTGTTAAGATCGTATTGATCAAAAGTGAAATAACCGAAACTAGTAACTATATCTTGACCATCCGAAGAGTATTCACAGTTATTAATATGGTTGGTAATAATCATTCTATGTCTTCCATACTTGTTTATTTCATACCGACCAACTCCTTTTAGACTATCTGAACCGATTCCTACAGTATAATTCCTGGAATTACCTAAATAACTATAGGTTACGATTGCAATTATCCCATCTCTATAATTCGGATCTATATCGATACTATAATTAGAAGTTCCATTATATTCACTCGGCTTATATCCCACGCCGTTGATCTTGCAGGTAAAATAATTCTTAGGAGTCGGTTCCGTCGTTTCCTTCTTTTTACAGGAGAAGCCCAGGCTCAGGTATATAACTGACAGCAAGATTATTATAGCATTCTTCATATTTATTGTCTGTAATAAAATTTCCCCTCGGTGATGCGCAAAGTGTCGCAGCCGTCGGTTTTAGCCATCACGGCTTCAAATTGCCCGGAGAAGATGAAGTTTTCCAGGTCATATGTGTCAAAGCTAAAATATCCAGAAATTATAGAAACATCCTGTCTATTTGATAGATAGTCGCAGCCGTTAGAATGATTAAAAAGAAATAATCTATGGCGCGCTTCCTTGGAAAGATAGTATGTTCCTACATTTTTTAAGCTATCAGATCCGATAATGATAGAAAAGCGTTTAGTATCTCCAATATAATTATAGGTTCTTATTGCGAATACTCCATCCCCGTATGTCGGATCGACATCAATAATGTAATTTGGAGTCCCATTATACCCGCTCGGTTTGTACTCCACACCGTTGATCTTGCAGGTAAAGTAATTCTTAGGAGCTGGGGTGACAGGTTCTTTATCCTTACAGGAAGAGCCCATGCTCAACCATGCGAATAACAGATATAGAAGTATAACGATGTTGTTCTTCATACAGATTCTCTTAGAGATGGTAATAAAATTTTCCTTCGGTAATGTGTAGTGTATCACAGCCGTCGGTTTTAGCCATTACAGCTTCAAATTGCCCGGAGAAGATGAAGTTTTCCAGGTCATATGTGTCAAAGGTGAAATATCCTGATATTATTGTCACATCTGTTTGATAAGAATAGTACTCACAAGAAGTTTTGAGGTTCCAAAGTGACATTCTATGTCGGCCGGTCTGGGTTAAATAATATTTACCGACATTCTTTAAGCTATCTGAGCCAAAACCTAACGAATAAGCTAAATCATTTCCTTCATAGCGATAAGTACCAATAGAAATGACGCCGTCTCTATAGTTTGGGTCTACATTTATACCATAATTTGGAGTGCCATTATACCCACTCGGCTTATATTCCACACCGTTGATCTTGCAGGTAAAATAATTTTTAGGAGCTGAGGTGAGAGGTTCTTTATCCTTACAGGAAGTGCCCATGCTCAGCCATGCGACCAATAAAAGTACAACATAAATGGAGTGGGTGCCTGTTGTCATTTTATTTTGTTTGGGAATATTTATGTAAAAGCAAATTCTGTGCCTTTGTGCATTGTTGGTATAAATGAGTATTGCAGAGGGCGTTTTTCCTTCAGGATGGATCTGCAACGAAGAGAAAACAGTACAGAAAAATGACCAGGTTCATTCCCGTTTGCAGTTCCAACAGGGTATCCACCATAAACGCGGCGGAAATTATGCTGATAAAATAGACCAGCTTGTACTGCCTTGTTTTTAGTCCGTGTACTAACGGTTTGATCAGGAACCAGAGAAAGACCATCAATCCCAGTATGCCATAACATACGGCATAAAAGATATACTGGTTATGGATCAGCACCCGGTTATGCGGGATCAGCCCGAAATCTTTGATCTCATATTGTTTCATCATTTCGGTTTCGAGGTCGGCAGGACTTACACCGATCAGCCAGTTTCTTTCCAGGATATGCGATGCGTTTTCCCAGGCAGCAAAACGTTGCGAGATAGAATAGTAGTTAATGTCCTGGCCATTCCGGTAACGGCTGATGTCGTATAAGGTATTGCCGACCCGTTGCTTCACAGATGGTATCAGGTGATAAGCGAGCATAGGGAAGGCCAGCATCATCACCAGTAAAGAAACTCCTAATACGTATTTGCGCTGGGTGACAACCAGGATGATGATCTCGACGCCTGCCGTTGCATACAATGCCAGGATGCCGGTGCGGAACGCGAATACGTGCAGCGCGATCAGCAGGAAGATCCCTGTAAAATACACCCAGGATCTTTCAAATACACTCAGGCTTTTATCATGACGGATAAAGTCGTAGCTGAAGAAAATGCAGATGGCCATCAGCACGCCGAAGTGTATGTGGAACAAACCTCCGACTGCCTGTATATTCTGACTGTGGCGGATCAGTTGGGTATAATAGGTGTAATGCGATAGGAATTCGATCAGGGTTAATGCTGCGACGATATTCGCACAGAGAAACATAAAGAAGATGATGTATTTTCTCCAGTTGCTGTTCATCTCCCTGAAAAAGCTAAAACAGAAAGGGAAGATGAGCATAGGCAGATTCCTGAACAGGAGCGTGCTCCAATTCTGGCTGTTATCGGAATGAAAGAAGGAGAGGATCAGTAAAAGATATAGTGATATCGGGATCAGCGCACGTTTCATAAATGCGAATGAGCGTACATGCTTGAGGAAATTCGGGCGGATGAATGTAGCCGCAAGCATAAAGCCCGGACTGAAGCTCAGCATCGCCCTGGAAAAGAAAATCCCCGTAAAAAAGAATAATACACCGACGGTGAAAAGTATGTTTGATACCAGTTCCCTGTTCATGCTCAGTTTGTTTTCTTTTTCCAATTTAAAATAATTTCCGCAGCCTGCGAAGGTAAGATGCTGCTCATACAGGTACAGCTGCCTGCATCACGGCATTGCATGCATTCCTGGTCTGCCACGAGGTAGGAAGCATGAGGGCCGATCGGTCCCCAGCGCTGCGGGAAGATAGGACGCATCGGAGGATAGAGCCCCAGCGTGTTGTTGCCGGTAGCTGCTGCAATGTGCAGCGGTCCGGTGCTTGCTGCGATCAGTCCGTCGGAATGATGGATAAAGGAGATGAATTCCTGTAAGCTCATCTTCCCGGTAATATCAGTTGCATGTGCAGGCAGCTCCTGCAGCCAGTTGCGCATCAGGTCGCCGTCGGCCTTGGTTCCTGAAACAAATAACCGGTACTGCTCTGCGGGTAAGAGGTCCATCAATTTCCTGAAATTCTCCAATCCCCATTCACGTGCGCTTCCGCTTGATTTCGGGTGAAGAATGATATTCTTTTTTTCATTGCTTAGAAGCGAAGCAAATGGCCCCGGTAATGCAGAAATCCGA
>CALNCF010000379.1 GCA_937875035.1 uncultured Sphingobacteriaceae bacterium
GTGTAGCGATCTGCTCTTCAGCGCCGGGCTCAATGTTATAAGCGGTCACCAGGATGTGATCGTTGTCGGTCATCTCCAGCTCGGTACGCCATCCCCAGGTCTGGAGCGGCTCGTATCCCCAGGGTTTATAATGCGCCAGCACGGAGTGTTTTTCAGCGCCGGGGCCTCCTTCCGAGAATAGGCTCTCGGGCCCCATATGCAAGCTGTCTACCCAGGCTGACTGGAATTTCCCGCTTTTCAGATGATACCCGAAAATACCGAATCCCTGCAAGGGTTTGCCCTGGAAAGTGCCTTCGTATTCATGCAGAATGAACCGCCCGCCGAGCAGGGGGCGAATGCTGCCTTTCACCGGTGATTCATCAGCTATGTTGTCCTTGCCGAACCATACTTTCGCGGTACCTTCCCAGTTCCCGCAATAGCGGTTCAGGTCGGCATGCACGCCATTGGCGAGGGACTCGTCTAATGTATTCTCTGCCATATAAAAAATAATAGTTGTGTTGTTAAAGACATCAGACTTGCTGGGAAGCCTTGAATTCTTTCCAGTCATCTGCGGTCATCTCGAAACGGATGTCGCCGTTTTCCATACCTCCAACAGCTTTCCAGCCATGCTGGTTATAGAAGATGGTGGCACGGGTGCGTTGGGCGGTGCCCGTCCATACGGTTTCGCTGGTCTGGCTGAAATACCAGTCCATCATGAGGCGGTGCAGCTCCTTGCCGATCCCTTTTTCTTCATGCTCGGGCCTGACAAACATGCCCCATACCATATGGTCCTCCAGATCGGCAATAGCAAAGCCGAGTATCTGGCCATTTTCTTCGCATACCCAGCCTTTGCCGCGTACGGTAATGGATTCTTCACAATGGTCATCGCTGAGCGCCGAAGCGTCGGGGAGTATATTTTCTTTCACCGAGTTCCTTACAAGCAGTATCTGCGGTACATCGGTTGTCTGGGCTTCTCTGAAAATCATGAATAGAGAGTTTAAGTAAGGTTGACCATCTAATGTATCAAATAGGTTTAACAATAGCAATACACCGGCAAGCTTTATATTTCTACGGACCTTTTCAGGAATGGCCCGCAGAATAATTACCTTTGACCATAAAACCTGTAGCAGCTTAGCTTGTTGTATCCTGAGTATGAACATTCCCATGAAACCCGAACTGGAACAGATCCTGCTATCGCGTAAGATACAGCCTACAGCCATGCGTTTGCTGGTGCTCGAAGAGCTGAGCAGGGTGAATATGGCCGTAAGCCTGAACGAGCTGGAAGCAAGCTTTGACAAGGCCGACCGTGTTACCTTATACCGTTCCCTCAAAACCTTCCGCAAGCATAAGCTGGTGCACAGCATTGAAGATGGAAGCGGTTCCCTTAAATATGCGTTATGTGAGGAAGACTGCGAGTGCAAGCCGGAAGAATTACATGCTCATTTTCATTGTAATAAATGCAATGCGACCTTTTGCCTGAAAGATTATCACCTGCCGGTATCCGGGCTTCCCCGCCGCTTTGTGCTCGAAGAGATGAACCTTGTGCTCAAAGGGCTCTGCGATGCCTGTTCTGCCTGATATATGTACTTTGCAACCCGGTTGCAGTTCTTGTTCGTTACTTTTGCGGTATAGTATTCCAATAAAAAGTAATCATGAGCAAAGATCCATCCCATACACACAGCGCCTGCTGTGATACAGAAGACGACACACACACGGCTGCGCATACGCACGATCATGACCACGAACATGGCAATGCCGGGCAAGCTCCCTGGAGCGTATACTTCCCTTCATTATTCAGCCTGTTCATGCTGCTTGCCGGCATAGGGGCCGGGTACCTCTACCCGAACCTGCTGAAGGGTTACCTGCGTTTCTTCTGGTACCTGATCGCCTATCTGCCGGTGGGCTTACCGGTGATGAGAGAAGCCTGGAAAGGCATCCGGAAGAAAGACTTCTTTACAGAATTTACATTGATGTCGCTGGCGACCATCGGCGCCTTCGCGATCGGCGAATACCCGGAAGGCGTAGCTGTGATGGTGTTCTACGCGGTCGGCGAATTGTTCCAGTCGGCAGCGGTACGCAAGGCCAAAGGCAATATCAAGGCACTGCTCGACGTACGCCCTTCTTCGGCACAGGTCTTCCGCCGTAACCGCTATGAAACCGTGGCTCCGGAGCAGGTAGAGATCGGAGAAAAGGTGCAGGTAAGACCCGGTGAAAAAATACCCCTCGACGGAATACTTTTATCATCCCGAGGAAGCTTCGATACGGCTGCACTCACCGGCGAAAGCAAGCCGCATACGGTATACAAAGACGGGCAGGTACTGGCAGGTATGCTGAACCTCGACCAGGTGATCGAACTGCAGGTAAGCCGGGTGTTTTCCGACAGTTCCCTGGCACGCATCCTCGATATGGTACAGAATGCCAGTGCCCGTAAAGCGAAGACCGAATTGCTTATCCGCAGGTTCGCGCGCATCTATACGCCGGTCGTGTTTTTACTGGCGTTGGCCTGTGTAGTACTTCCTTATTTTATACTAAGCGATTACCAGTTCCGCGACTGGCTATACCGTGCGCTGGTGTTCCTCGTGATCTCCTGTCCGTGCGCGTTGGTGATCTCTATTCCCCTCGGGTATTTCGGTGGGATCGGCGCCGCGTCACGCAAGGGTATCCTGTTCAAAGGCTCTGTATTTCTTGACCTCATCACGAAGGTGAATACGGTTGTGATGGATAAGACGGGCACCCTCACTAAAGGCGTGTTCCGGGTACAGGAAATAGCGGCGAAGGGTATAGCTGAAGAAGAGATGATGCAATTGCTTGCCGCGCTCGAAGGCAAGTCGACTCACCCGGTGGCGAAAGCCATCGCGGCGCATGTGCAAAGTCTGTCGGACCCCTTGCCTGTAAGCGACATCCGTGAGCTGGCGGGGATGGGATTGCAGGGCAGGGTGGCGGGCAAAGAAGTGCTGGCCGGGAACACCAGGCTACTGGATCATTTTGGTATCAGCTATGACGCGACTGTCCACGACATCGTGGAGAGCATCGTAGTGGTGGCCGTGGACGGTGTATATGCAGGGTATGTATTGATCGCCGATGAGCTGAAAGAAGATGCGGCCGATGCGCTGAAAGCCTTGCGCAACATAGGGGTTACGAAGACCGTGATGCTGAGCGGCGACAAGGAATCTATTACGCAGAAAGTAGCGGCAGCGTTGGGTGTAGACCTGGCGTATGGCGGACTGATGCCTGAGCATAAAGTACAGATCCTGGAGAAGCTGAAGCAGGAGCCAGGGTGTATAGTCGCCTTTGCCGGTGATGGTATCAATGATACGCCAGCCCTTGCGCTGAGTGATGTAGGCATCGCGATGGGTGCTATGGGGAGTGATGCAGCCGTTGAAACAGCGGACGTGATCATACAGACCGATCAGCCATCGAAGATCGCTACCGCTATCGGCATAGGAAAAGCGACACGACAGGTCATCATCCAGAACATCAGCCTGGCCTTTGCGGTGAAAGCCCTGGTGCTGGTATTAGGCGCCGGCGGACTGGCTACCATGTGGGAAGCCGTTTTCGCTGATGTCGGTGTAGCCTTGCTGGCTATCCTGAACGCGGTCAGGTTGCAATACATGCGACTCTGATATGCATGAGAAAAGCAAAGCCCGTCTTATGAATGACGGGCTTTTTATTATTCCAGTGTGATCTCTCTTTTTAAAGACATGCTTCCCTGTGTGATGATGCCTTCCAGCACGATCTTCGATGCGCTTTGCAACTTCACTTCATAATCCATCAGGAGCGCCTGTGTGTCTCCGTTATAATACCCGAATACATCCCCGAAGTTTATACTTAATTTTTTGGTGTCTTCCTGATAGCTCCAGCTGTTCGCGAAATTCTGTCCGCCGGTCTTTTGATTTGAATAATAGATCGTGCAATTCTTATCGGAAGTCGAATCGATCTCTGTATAATGATAGGAAAAGCTCGCATTCATTGTGTTCTCTGTAAAGGTAGCCTGGTATGAATTCCAGAGCACTTCCTTATTGCACATGATACCGAAATTACAAGGGTCGGGTGTTACGGATGAGTTTTCCAGGCAGAGTTTCGTGAAGAAGTTTTTTGTTCCGTTTCCTTCTGAAAAACCGCTGGTGGTTTCTGTATAATTCGTCAGGGTCCAGGTTTTAGACTTCAGCAGATCGGCAAAGGTAGGATCTGTAATGTTCCCGTTGCTTTCTTTGTTGTCTTCTTTGCTGCATGCCGACAAGCCCGCGGCAATGACAATGCACATTAGTAGTTTTTTCATCATGCTGTTGTTTTTATATCGTTTCAACGAAGATAAAAAAATAAAAAAAATTAAGAGGATCAGCTAAGAGCACCCGTTTGATCCGTCTTTTTAGTGAAGATCATTCTTGTAACATTTTATTTTTTTGATCTGTGATATTTTGCGTTGCGATGTGCGGAAAACGGTATGATCATATCCTGTTTCACCGGTTGTTTTTCTGTATTCTTTTTTGAAGAAAAAAATCAAACAGGAAATGAAGAAATACGAAACGTTTTTAGATGTGTTTTTTATATCGGAAATGATAAATGATCTGCTTTAGCGAACAGGAAAATTTTTTCTGTAAAGAGGTCTTTTTTTACCACATGAACCGAAGCAGAAAGATCCTGTTTTTAGAGAAAAAGTTGCACGGCAAAACGGGAGGATTCTGCTCGGAAAAAGCCCTCTTTTTTCTCTTTCTCTCCCACAGTCAACTTCTAAATACTTGCCCCATTTTTAGAAATACATCTTTATTTTTTCCCAAATATGGAAAAGGTGTTCCTGTGCATAAAGGAATGACTGGTTAAAAATCCTGTTAGAGCTATGCCTTTTAGTTGATTTAGCAGGTGAGGACAGGCATTGGTATGATATATGGGTATCGCGCAGCGAATAAAAGCAATATAAGGTCTCTTTTTAAACCGAAGTAGTGCCGCTGTTTCACATCATATATTCTTAGACCCGTTTTCAAAAAGTACTATGATTAAATTTCTACGAAGTACCCTTCCGATTTTACTTGTTTTGTGGTTAGCCACTTTCTCTGCCCAGGCACAGAACTGTACCGTTAACGCAGGTATCCCCGATGTTGTTTGTCCGGGCCAGACTTTCCAGCTGCTCGGCGCCTCGAATGGTAAGTACCTTGGAGGCGACCGCAACTCGGTGTGGAGCCAGGTGAGCGGGCCTGCCGTGATCATCACGAATCCCGACAGTCTTGTGACTACGGTAACAGGGTGGACTGCAGGGAACGTGTACAAGTTCAGAATCACTGCACGATGCCTGGACGGATCACTGGTGTATGACGAAGTAACGGTGAGCACACTGCTGGGTACGGTGGCTAATGCCGGATCGGATATCAATTCGTGTCCTTCCACCATCGCACTGTCGGCGAATGCGGCAACACTTCCGGGCGAAACGGGCGCCTGGTCTTTTGTAGGCGATTCGCATGGCGTGACGATCAACGATCCTTTTTCTCCTGTTACGACAGTAACACTTCCGACAACGAATTCAGGAACGACGGTGTTAAGATGGACGATCACCGGCGGGAATTGCGCGACCTATGATGATATGACCATTACGAATTCCGGAGGGGTCATGCCGGTATCAGCGGGTGGAACGATCAATCTCGATAAATGTTACAGCACTACACGGAGCGCGACACTGAATGGCTCGTATGCCGGTGACGGAACGAACGGGCAACAGGGTACCTGGAGCTTTATCAGCGGACCTTCGGTTCCTGTCTTTGCCAATGTACACTTAAGAAATACGAATGTATCTAACCTGTCGAACGGAACCTACCGTTTCAGATGGACGGTATCCGGTCCCTGCGCGAGTGGTTTTTCGGAAGTCGATGTAGTGGTAGACCCGGGTACACAGAATATCACTTCAGCCGGTAACGGTGGTACGCAGACCTTCTGCGATACGCGGACAACGGCGACACTGACAGGAAAATTGTCAGAATATACGAACGAGGTGGTTAGCTGGACACAGATCTCAGGTGCGCCGGTTACCATCACCAATCCAACTTCTTCTACTACTACCATTACAGGACTGAACAGCACGCTCGGTCCTTATGAGTTCAGATACAAGATCAGGAACAGCGTTACCGAATGTGAGTCGGAAGCTGTTTACCGGATCACCTATACGGTCGCACCTTCTATCAGCCTGACTTCACCGGCCAGCGTTTCATTAGCATGTAACGTGTCTGCGGCCACGATCACATTTAATGTGTCTGGCGGGAACAGAACAGAATATGCGCTGGTAAGCGGTCCGGGAGGATCTACTTATGAAGGAAGATCGGGAGCATACGACTATTCAGAAACAGGCAATACGATCAGCCTTACCGGTCTTGATAAGATCGGTACGTATGTATTCCGCATCCGTCGTTTTACGAATAACGGAACAGGTGGATGTACAGAAGCTTCTGAAGATGTGAGCATCACTACTTCACGTGCGCCTTCATTATCGAACGCGGGTACCGACCAGATCCTGGCGTGTAATGTTTTCCAGACGGACCTTGCCGGTAACCTTCCGGTAAACGGAACGGGTAAATGGAGCCAGGTGAGCGGTCCGAATACCGCGGTGATGGCCGATGCGAATTTAAGGAATACGCATGTGTCGGGTATGATCAATGGTCTGTATGTTTTCCGCTGGATCATTTCCGGTAACCCGAATTGCCAGCCTCAGCAGGACGAAGTACTGGTTCGCGTGGCGAACATAGTGCCGGCAACCATTGCGGCCGGATCGGATGAAACGGTTTGTAACGGAACGCAGATCCGCATGAACGGAAACGTTCCCGCGCTGACCTGGCAGGTGGTACCATCGGCAGGAGTGGTCTTCGGAAATATTCACGACCCTAAAACGGTGGTGAACGGCTTACAGCCAAGCACCAGCTATAAATTTATCTGGCAGATTACGAACGGTTGTATGACCGGGTATGATACGATCACGATCACTACAACATCCAATATAGGTCCGGGCACCGCGAACGCTGGTCCGGATCAGTGTATTACCTCCAGTACGACTACCATTATACTGACAGGTAATGATATCGGTGTGGATGAGACCGGAACCTGGACATTGTTGTCGAGCCCTTCCGGGAATAATGCAGGATATACATCGAACCATGCGAAAGACAGTGTACTGGGTGCTATTTTAGGTACCTATACATTTGAATGGAGATTAGATAAGGGTGGATGTACGCCGAGCCGTGATACGGTGATGGTAACCATTGCCGCGTCTCCATTGGTAGCAGATGCGAACCTTGACCAGAACCTTTGCGGTGCGTCGGATTCGGCTACCCTGTCGGGAAGCACCCCGGGTGCAAATGAAATTGGGACCTGGACGCAGGTAAGCGGTCCGGGCGGTGTAATTATCCACAACCCGAATGCGCCTGAGTGCGGACTTTCCGGCTTAACACCTGGAAGATATACTTTCCGCTGGACGATCAGCAACGGAGCCTGCAGCATCTTTGATGAGGTTGAGCTCAATATTGCTACTCCGCCGAGCACGCCGGTAGCAAGTCTTACAGACACGATCATAGTTTGTAACGCGACTTCCAAAGCGATGGCTGCGGTTGCGCCAAGCGTAGGTACAGGGATCTGGTCGGTGATCAGCGGTCCGAATACGCCGACATTCGCAAATGTCGCCAGTCCGACAACGAACGTAACCAACCTGAAGCCGGGCACCTACCGTTTCAAATGGACGGTAAGCAATGGTATCTATTGCAGCCCGCTTTCCGATACCGTAGTGATCGTGGTGACCCAGGCGGCAAATGCAGGCCCGGATCAGAGTATCTGTAATACCCCGACCGCGGTGGTATCGGGTAACGAAGGAACCTTCGGAACCTGGACACAGGTAAGCGGTCCCGGATACCCGGGCGTACAGGCTACGATTACTGCAACCCCTTCACCGGGAAATACAGCCGTATTAACAGGTCTTACTCCCGGAACCTATGTGTTCCGTTACGCGCTTCCGGTAACCCCTTGTGCTCCTTCCAATACAGATGATGTGAGCATCGTGGTAAGCCCTGCGCCTGATACGGCCCAGGCAGGTAACGACCAGAATATCTGTTTACCATTGGCACAGAGCGTTGCTTCGGTAACCCTCGCGGCAACACCGGTAAGCAACCCTTCGGCAGGAACCTGGACCGTGGCCTCAAAGCCAGCAGGTTCTAACCCGGTGATCACTACGCCAGGCAGCGCGACCTCTACGTTCACCAACCTCGCTCCGGGTACTTATGAGCTGGAGTGGAACGTAGTGAGCGGAAGCTGTGGTAATGGCGGAACGAATAAAGACCTTGTGAAGATCACCATCAGCAAGGAACCAGAAACACCGAATGCTGGTTCGGATCAGCCGAACAGCTGTATCGTGGATGTGATCCTGACTGCGAATACTCCAAGCTACGGACTCGGAACCTGGACACAGGTCGGCAACCTGCCGGCGGTAGCGACCATTGTGGCGCCGAACTCTCCGACTACGAATATCATTGCTTCAGTTACCGGTACATACCAGTTCGCCTGGACGATCTCTAACGGAACATGTACACCTAAATCAGATACGATCTCCGTAGCGATCAGCTCTACACCGCCGGATACAGCGAAGGCAGGAGCAGACCAGGAATTATGCCAGGTAACAACAGCTACCCTGAACGGCAATACGCCGAGCGCGGGGCAAACCGGAAGCTGGACGATCATCAGCAAACCGTTGGCTGCCAATCCATCTTTCTCGCCAGACAGCGATACATCGGGCGCTGAGCTTCAGAACCTGATCCCGGGTGTGTACGAATTACGTTACAGCATCAACAAAGGAACCTGCGTTTCTTTTGATGATGTAAAGATCACTATTTATGAAGAGCCTTCACAGGCTATCGCAGGCGGCGATCAGTCGGTATGTTTATACAGCGCAGCTCCGATCAAGCTCGATGCAACACCGGTTACTGTCGGAACAGGAACCTGGAATGTGGTGTCGAAACCGGCGCTGGCTGCCGACCCTGTTTTCGTGCCGAACAACCATGCGCCTAAAGCGTCGCTGGCCGGCCTGGTATCGGGCACATACGTGTTCGAATGGGTAACCGCGAACGGTACCTGCCCGTCGACCGTAAATACGACCGACGAGGTAACCATCAATATCATTGAGCCACCAACCCTTGCCAATGCAGGTTCAGACCAGGTAGTATGCCAGGGTACGACCACCATTACGCTGGCGGGTAATGACCCGACTGCCGGGACCGGAACATGGACCCTGGTGAGCGGCCCGATGACACCATCCATTACTTTCATAAATGAGTTCAATACAACCGTTACAGGAGTTACCGATGCAGGGAATTATGTATTCCGCTGGACGATCGACAATGGCGGGGGTACCGTGCTGGATGAGGTGAAGATCACCGTTCAGCCGGCTATCGCCAACAACACTATCCTGAGCGCCCCGCAGACGATCTGCTATAACACAACACCGGCAAGCATCCTGGCGACCGATACTCCGGCGCTGACCGGTGGTAACGGAACTACCTATGCGTACCAGTGGCAGAAATCGACCACCAGCGCATCGGCAGGCTTTACCAATATTCCCGGGGCTACATCTAAGAACTACAGCCCGGGTACATTAACAGAAACGACCTGGTATCTCCGCAGGGTAACCTCGGGTACCTGTGTCATCCCGAATGAAAGCGCTGCGGTGAAGATCACCGTTCAGCCAGAGATCATCAATAAGATCGATACCCCGCTTGTTACTATTTTCTGTGCAAGCGGAGATCCCGGAACCATCGACGGCCATGCAGGCAGCGGAGGTTCAGGAACCTATACCTACGAATGGCAAAAATCGACCGTAGCTGATTTCAGCAGCAGCGTTACAGGTAACCTGGCGTCTACAGAAGATTATGCTCCGGGTAACCTGACCACTACGACGTACTTCCGTCGTAAGATCACTTCCGAAGATTCTGTCAGCTGCTCTACATTCAGCAACATCGTCAGGATCGTTATCCAGCCAGGTATCGCGGGCAACACCGTAACGGCTACCAATAACATTTGTAATAATACCCCTGCCGCACTTACCGGCAGCGTATCTCCTGCATTAAGCGGGGGTAACGGCACCTATGCCTACCAGTGGCAGGTGTCTTCAACCACTAACGAAGACTCGGAGTTCGCGGATATTCCTTCCGCAACATCCGCTAATTATACATCAGCAGCTTTAACGACCGTGCTGGTTCCCGATACTTTATGGTACCGCCGTATTGTAACTTCAGGAAGCTGCGTGGGTCTTGGAGCAGATACAAGCTCAGCCTTTATGGTTATTGTGAACCCGGTACTGACCGGTAATACGATCACCGCACCGGTTGAAAATATTTTCTGTGCTACAGGAGATGCTTTGCAGATCACCGGATCAACTCCTTCAGGAGGAAACGGTGTGTACAGCTACCAGTGGCTTCAGTCAACCAACGGAATTTCGGGCTGGGGTAACGCGACCGCAGGAAGTGGTAACGCTACATCCGTTCATTTCGGATATCTGGTACAAACGTGTGGTTACTTCAGGAGGTTGTACCGACACAAGCGTGGCCGTAAAGATCACGATCGAGCCTGCGCTTGCCCAGACAGCGCCAAGTCCTGCCGTACAGCCGATCTGCGTAAGCGGAACACCGACGCTGATCACAGGAGGAACGCCGACCGGTGGTAACGGAACCTATACCTATAAATGGGAAACAGCGACCTTCACTACTTCTAACTTCCCGCCGTCGACCGTTGGCTTATCATGGAGCGATGCACCGGGAACCAATGACCAGGCTAATTACCAGCCGCCGGCATTGAGCGTGAACGCGACCGATCCTTCCCCTGAATATCATTGGTACCGTCGTACGATCGTATCCGGATCATGTACGACCGAGCATGTAAGCGACCTGGTGCGTGTATCGGTGAAGCCGGAAGCGCAGTCAGCAGACATTGCAGTAAACGCTCCTGCCATTACCTACGGAAGCAATGCCGTAGCTACTCCTTCCGTAGTGGGAGGCGCCGCCAATATCGCGACACCATCCTACAAATGGTATACAACAGCCGACAAATCGACCGAGATCACCAGCGGTGGTGATTTCTCCATAAACGGATCAGGGGTGCTGACCGTTGCCAAACTGGGAGCGGGTACACATACTTATTATGTGACAGTGAGCGGCGACCAGAAATGTGAGAACGACCAGGCCAAGCCGGTAACCATTACCGTAAACAAAGCGCCGCTGACCATTACAGCGGATGCTAAAAGCAAGACATACGATGCTGCTATATTTGCCGGTCCTTATACGGTAAGCTACAGCGGATTCAAATACAGTGAGAATTCTTCCAATACCTTCCCGGTATCCGGCTCATTGAAATTTACAGGAGCTTCTCAGGATACTGTTGATGCAGGCGTACACCCCATTGTTATTTCCACCAGCGACCTGGTATACGCGAACTATGATGTAACCTATGTAGGAAACAACCTGACCATTAATAAGAAAGCGCTGACCATTACCGCGCAGAACAAGACCAAGGTGTATAACGGTGTGAAGTTCACCGAGCCGACCGACGGAACGTATACCGTGACGTATGCAGGCTTTGTACCGGGAGAGGATCACACCAATACCTTCCCGGTATCAGGTGTGCTGACCTTTACAGGAACCTCGGCTACTGGGAAAAATGTCGGGTCTTATACCATCGTGCCTGACAGCAGTAAGTTCGTTTATACGAATTATGCCGTAAGCTACCAAGCGGGTACGCTCACGATCACTCGGCGCCCGATCACGATCACGGCGCTCGACTCGACCAAGACATACGGCGATGTGATGACCCTGATCAATACCCGCTTTGCGCTTACCTCAGGAAGTTATGCGGCCGGCGAGTCGGTAGCTACAGTAACCCTTGCCAGTTCGGGAACTGACGGTACAGCAAACGTAGGGACATACGACATTACGCCAAGCGCTGCGGTAGGTGCCGGAGGATTCGCTACCGGTAACTACACGATCACGTATGTGAAGGGAACCCTGACGGTTACGGCCCGGGCTATTGTTATTTCCGCGATCGATAGGAGCAAGGTATATGGTACTACCCGTAATTTTACAACGAGCGATGTACATGTGACCAGCGGTACGCTTGCACCAAGCAATACCATCACTTCCGTTTCCATGACCAGTACCGGTTCGGTGAATACGGCAGTGGTGAATGGCGGAACCCCATACCTGATGGACCTGGTTTCTGTTGTGATCCAGCGATCAGGTACAACCACGACGGCCAACTATTCCATTACTTATGTAGATGCGGACCTGACCGTAACCCCAAAGCCGGTACGTATCACGGCAGAAGATAAATCCAAGAATTACGACGGTCTGACCTTTGCTGCAGGAGGAGGAATCTATACGGCTGTAGATACCGGATTCCTGTTCGGCCAGACTCGCAATACAGCAGCTCATACAGGAGCCCTGACCTTTAGCGGGACTTCGCAGGGCGCTGTGAATGTGGGTACATACCCGATCACACTGGCTTCGACCCTGGACTATGAGAACTACTTGCCAAGCTATGGAGATGGTACATTAACAATCAACAAAAAAGCGCTGACGGTAAAAGCCGAGCCGAAGACCAAGGTGTATGATGCCGCAGTCTTTGCAGGACCTTACAGCGTCACTTATTCAGGTTTTGAAAACGGAGAGGACGAAGTGACTGCTGCTCATACCGGTGGAGTAGCGTACGGTGGAGATGCCATCTCTGCTAAGGATGCAGGTAAATATCCGATCAATATTGAGGTTAGCAGCGGCAGTAACCTGTCGTTCACCAATTACACGGTTACTTACCAGAATGATACCCTGACGATTACTCCGCGCCCGATCACGATCACGGCGCTGGATTCGACCAAGACATACGGCGATGCCATCACGCTCACCAATACCCGTTTCGCGCTGACCGCGGGCAGCTATGCGGCCAGTGAGTCGGTGACCACGGTAACACTGACCAGTACGGGAGAGGCGGCTACGGCCAATGTCGGTTCACACCCGATCGTTCCGTCGGCGCCGTTTACAGGTGCCAATGGCTTTAAAATAACTAACTATGCCGTTACGTATGTGAACGGTACCCTCACGGTGAACCCGCGCCCGATCACTCTTTCCGCAAGTCATATCACCAAAACATACGGCATGACCCGTAACGTTTCGCATTCGGATGTATCGGTAACTGCCGGCACCCTGATGAATGGTGATGCGATCAGCTCTGCAACCATCTCTAGCACCGGTTCGGTAAATACCGCTGTGGTAAACAGCGGAACACCTTATCCGGTATTGCTGACGGCTGCCGTGCTGAAAAGAGGCGTTACAGATGTGACCGGCAATTATGCGATCACCTATGTAGATGGATCGATCGTGGTAAACAAGAAACCGGTTCGTATCACAGCAGAAAATAAAACGAAAGTATACAAC
>CALNCF010000380.1 GCA_937875035.1 uncultured Sphingobacteriaceae bacterium
CCGTTTCTACCTGGTGGATTCCATCGGTAAGAAAATAAAAGTAGTGAATGAAGTAGCCCAGGCTATCGGCCTGAGCAACCTGCGTGCAGAGCATATGCGTGCCGAACAGGTAGATCAGCAGTTCGATTTCGTGGTATCGCGGGCAGTGACCCGTTTCGCGGAGTTCTATCCCTGGGTAAAAGGAAAATTTAAAAAGGAAAGCAGGCATGAGCTGGCCAATGGTATCCTGTACCTGAAAGGGGGCGACCTCGACGAAGAGATCCGGGAGATGAAACGCAAAGCGGTTAAATACCCGATCCCGGCCTACTTTAAAGAAGAATTCTTCGAAACCAAGTTCGTGGTGTACGTTCCGGCTTAGCTACTTCAATTTTGCCAGCAAAGCCTTGCAATCGTTTACACGGTAAGGATCATCACGAGTGATCATCGGCAGGCTTACAGCCTTTTCCAGTAATTTCCGGGCTTCAGCCTTCTTTCCCATATACACATAATTCAGCGCGGCATCGTAATGATACAGGATATACCCCGGGCGGTTCTGCATAGCTTTCTGGAAGTACAGCTCAGCCTGCGCAAAGCTGCAGTTTTCCGGAACGCCTCCATACAAGGCTTTCGCGGCTAATACTTTTACCGATGACATATTCGAGATCTCGCGGTTCAGCCTTCCCATAATATGATTGGCGCCCGCGTGCTTAGGATCAAGGGCAAGGGCCCGTTCTGCCTGTTGTTTGATCAGCCTGGCGTTCTTCAAACGTCCTTCGCTGTCGGCCAGGAGACTGAGCCTACCCAGGGCCAGCGCGTAGTTGAAATGATGCTCTGCGTTTTTTTCGTTCAGGCGAATCCCCGTCTGCGCATAGCTCTGCGCTTTTTCATAGCTGGCTACCTGTTGCTCCCTGCTTTTCTGGCGATCGCCTGTTACGGAAAGCAGGCAAGAGGCCTGCTGCAGGGCCATCTCGTTATCCGGTTCTTTCTTTAATACCGATTCGAACTTCGCAAGAGCTTCCTGCTCTTTGTACTGGGCCTTTAATCGTTTCCCTTCGGCGAGAAGCGCTTCAGTATCCTGTGCGAATGCTGTAATAGTGAATAAGATAAAAAAGCTTAACAGGTGCAGTTGTTTCATCAGTGTCATTTAAAGTTCTTTGATAAAGATATTGATCTGCGATGAACGCGCCAACCGCCGAGCTTCTTTTTTACGACATAGCCCTGAGCCTGTTGCCTGCCATAGGGCCGGTGCTGGCCAGGAGCCTGGTGAGCCATTGCGGTTCCCCGGAGCTCGTTTTCCGTGCCCGCAAATCGGAGCTGACCAGGATTCCGGGCATCGGCCTGCGGATTGCCGGGCAGATCATCTCACAGGATATTTACCGAAAAGCGGAGGAGGAGCTGGAGTTTATCAGCAGGAATAAGATCCGGGTGTATTCGTACCTCGACCAGGAATACCCCAAACGCTTAAAGCATTGCGTGGACGCGCCTGTTGTTTTATACAGTAAGGGAAATGCGGATCTGAACCATCATCGCATCATCAGCGTGGTGGGCACACGAAAGGCGACCGATTATGGTCGCGGCTTATGCGCTGAGCTGCTGTCGGAGCTCGCCGTTTACGACCCATTAGTGGTAAGCGGACTGGCCTATGGTATCGACATTGCCGCGCACAAGGAAGCGCTGAAGAACGGCCTGGCTACACTCGGTGTGTTAGGGCATGGTCTCGATAAGCTTTACCCGGCGGGTCATACTTCCATCGCCCGGCAGATGATGGAGCAGGGCGGCCTGCTTACCGAGTATACCAGCGGCACCCGGCCCGACCGGGAGAACTTTCCTGCGCGGAACCGCATCATTGCCGGGCTGGCTGATGCCACCCTTGTGGTCGAAGCCTGGGAATCGGGAGGTGCGCTGATCACAGCCGACATCGCCAATTCATATAACCGTGATGTGATGGCTTTTCCGGGCAGGGTACGCGATGTATCTTCCGGAGGTTGTAACCGCCTGATCCGGCAGCACAAGGCGCATATGATCACCTGTGCGTCTGACCTGGTGCAATTGCTTTCCTGGGACGAGGAGGAACGGAGCAGCGCGGGTCGCCAGCAGAAGCTCTGGGAAGAGCTCACATCCGAAGAGAAGAAAATAGCTACGATCATGCAGCAGAATGCTTGTATAGCGATTGATGAGCTGGCCCTTCGATCGCATTATAATATGAGTAAATTAGCGGCTGTTTTATTACAGATGGAGATGAAGGGGATGATCAGGGCTTTGCCCGGCAAGGTATATGAGCTGAGCTGATCCTTAACATGAAAGAAACATGGTATTGTTAAATTGCCTGGCAGCGGTAAACGCCGTGACGGAACCTGTTCCGGATCATATAACATATAATTATACATTATGATGAAAAGAAGAATTATTGTGATGGGGCTGTCGGCCCTGGTATTAAGCGGTGTACTGGCATTTGTCAATCCAAAGGCCCCGGCACCCAAAGCAAAGAATGTGATCCTGATGATCGGCGATGGCATGGGTCTGACCCAGATCAGCTATGGATTGCTAACCTCTACAGAGCGTATGAATTTTGAGCGTTTCCGGGTGATGGGGTTGAGCCGTACTTCTTCCTCCAATCACAAGATCACCGATTCGGCAGCAGGTGCCACGGCTTTGTCGATCGGGAAAAAAACGTACAATGGCGCGATAGGTGTGGATGAGAACGGGCTTCCGCAGAAGACCATCCTGGAAATCGCCGCGGAAAAAGGGAAAGCAACAGGCATGGTGGCGACCTGTGTTATTACACACGCGACTCCCGGCAGTTTTATCGCGCACCAGTCGTCCCGCGAAAAGTATGAGGCGATCGCCGGGGATTTTATGACCAAGGACATTACCCTGTTTATTGGCGGGGGACTGGATCATTTTAACAAGCGTAAAGACAGTGTTGACCTGACGGCAAAGCTGAAAGCGAACGGTTACGAGGTGATCACCGATATGAAAGAGCTCTGGAATTACCAGGGGGCTAAAAAAGTAGCAGCGCTGGTGGCTCCAAAGCATTTGAAAAGCATGCAGGAGGGACGTGGTGATTTCCTGCCACGGGCAAGCCAGCTCGCCATACAGAACCTGGACAAAAACAAATCGGGATTCTTCCTCATGATCGAGGGGTCGCAGATAGACTGGGGCGGCCATGCTAACGATGCGGAATACATCCGCCAGGAGCTCATGGATTTTGATGCGGCGATCGGGAAGGTGCTTGATTTCGCAGAAAAGGATGGGAACACCCTTGTGATCGTCACTGCAGACCATGAAACAGGAGGTTTCGCACTAAGCGGCAATGAAGACGACAAGAAGCAGAATGCCGTGATCCCGGCCTTCACCACCAAGAGTCACACGGCTACGGCGGTGCCTGTATTCGCTTATGGTCCCGGGGCGGAAGAGTTCATGGGTATTTACCAGAACAACAGCATCTTTGATAAGATGATGAAGGCCTTTGGATTTTAATAGTTTGAAGGATATCCCTACTTTGTATCTTTTTAGTGATGATTTTGTCATCGATAGCAGGAAAGCCGATATTGTTGTACCTATAAATAAAGGGGCGGGGTGTACAACCCGGCCTCATTTTGCAAACCAACCTAAATCTCAAATGAAAAAATTAATTCTACTCTTAGCTGTTGCCTGGTCCCTGGCCTCCTGCAAAACCGGTGACCAGGTGAAAAAAGAAGCCCAGGCGTTCATCGATTCCTATACAGCCGAATATGTGAAGCTGTACACAGCCTCTTCCGAAGCGCAATGGAAATCCAATATTGAGATTGTGGAAGGTGACAGCACCAATGCCCTGGCTACCCAAAAAGCGAACGAAGCATTTGCTGCCTTTACCGGAAGCAAGGAAAACATTGAAAAGGCGACCCGTCTGCTGAAAGAGAAATCAAAGCTTTCGGATTTGCAGGTGAAGCAGCTGGAGGTGATCCTCTTCGCAGCAGCGAATAACCCGCAAACAGTAGAAGACGTGGTGAAACAGCGGATCAAAGCGGAAACCGAACAAACGGAGAAGCTGTTCGGCTTTGAGTTTAAGATCGATGGCAAGCCGGTTTCTACCAATGATATTGATGATATCCTGAAAAGCGAAACGAACCTCGAAAAGAGAAGAAAAGCATGGGAAGCCAGCAAAGAGGTAGGAAAAGGTCTGAAATCGGGCCTGGTAGAGTTGAGAGAGCTGCGTAATAAAACGGTCAAGGCTTTGGGCTATCATGATTTCTTTACCTACCAGGTTTCTGAGTATGGAATGAAGACGGATGAAATGATGGCGATGATGACCAAGCTGAACCAGGAGCTTCGTCCCCTGTTCCGTGAGCTGCACACCTACGCGCGTTACGAGCTCGCTAAAAAATATGGTGTGAAGGAAGTGCCGGATTATTTGCCGGCCGACTGGCTGCCTAACCGCTGGGCGCAGGACTGGAGTTCCATGACCACGGTAGACGGGCTGGATATTGATGGCATCCTGAAAACAAAATCGCCGGAATGGATCGTGAAAGAAGGAGAAGATTTTTACAAGAGCCTTGGCTTTGCGCCCCTGCCACAGGTATTCTGGGACAAATCCAGCCTGTACCCGCTGCCTAAGGATTCAAAGATCAAAAAGAACAACCATGCTTCGGCGTGGCATATGGACCTTGATAAAGATGTGCGCAGCCTGATGAGCATTGAGCCGAACTCTGAATGGTTCGAAACCTCTAACCATGAGCTGGGGCATATTTATTATTATATGACCTATACCAACCCGGATGTGCCGCCATTATTGAGAGCAGGTGCAAACCGTGCATATCATGAAGCTATGGGAAGCCTGATGGGACTCGCTGCTATGCAAAAGCCTTTCCTGGTGAATAAAGGACTGGTGTCTGCGGACGCGAAGGTAGATGAGATCCAGGTGTTACTGAAAGAAGCGCTGAACTATGCCGTATTTATTCCTTTCGCAGCCGGAACGATGAGCGAATTTGAGAAATCCCTGTACGCGGATAACCTGCCTGCATCGGAATTCAATAAAAAATGGTGGGAGCTCGCTAAGAAATATCAGGGGGTAGTACCTCCTGCAGAAAGAGGTGAAGCCTATTGCGACGCGGCTACGAAAACACACATTAACGATGACGCAGCACAGTATTACGACTACGCCCTTTCGTATGTGATCCTCTTCCAGCTGCACGATCATATCGCGAAAGAGATCCTGAAGCAGGATCCCCGGGCGACCAATTACTATGGAAACAAGGAAGTGGGCCAGTTCCTGCGCGACATCATGTACCCGGGTGCATCCAAAGACTGGAGAGCCGTGCTGAAAGAAAAAACAGGGGAAGACCTGAACGCGAAAGCGATGCTCAGCTATTTCGAACCCCTGATGAATTACCTGAAAGAAGTGAACAAGGGACGGAAGTACACCCTTCCTGAAACCCTGTAAGGAATTAAAACCCTGATGATGAGTGTGTTTTTTATACACACTCATTGTTTTTTATAGCCTGCCTGTTTTTGGTACATTATGTGCACAGGACACCATCTAAAATGCCATCCATGAAACCGACCCGATATTTCATTGCGCTTAGCTTCCTGGTTCTTTGTCTGTCCCGGCAGCAGAGCCTGGCTCAAACCGCACTGGCGCAGGTAGATCTGGGCCCGAAGATCACGAATGATATGCTTAGCCGTGCCATGTCCGTATACGGAATGAACAGCCGCGCGGCGGAGCCCTATACGATCATCGAAACGGGCAAGCGTTATCGTTACGATCACCTGGTACATCCTGATTCTGCCTGGGTGGATGACTATAACCGGGTGGTCCATGTGTTCCCGGCGGAAAACGAGCTGGAGGTGGGCCTGTACAGTCAGGAACTGGGGAGCAGTGAGGTCGATTCCATGCGAAGCATCCGGAAAGCGGATTCCTGGTATGAGCTTCGGGGAGCCTATGCGCTGCGTTACGACAGCATCCGTTCCAAAGAAATGTATAACCAGCTTATCTTTAATTACCCGGCTATGCTGTTAGCAGATATCCTTTCCCATAAGGAACAATTCAAATGGAAAACTTCGGGCATCCTGCAAGGCCTGCCCGTTATGACTTTCCGTTATATTGATGTAGCCGGAACTTCCTGGATGATCTCCTTCGACAATAAGACCGCGCAGATCGTACAGGCGGAATCAGTTAAAGATCATGAGCTGCTGGGCGATGTGACGGTTTCGTACCGCTATACCGAATACATGAAGCTGCGGAATGTGCACTTCCCTTCGCACGTTGTTCTGAAAGAGAATGAACGTACGATCTGCGACCTGCAGCAGTCGATGATCATGAATACCGGGTACCAGCCGGTAAGCCTTCCCGATTCCCTCACGGATGCGGAAACCGGGAAGGCCGTTAACTACTACATTACGCGCGACCAGATCCGTATCAGCCCGGTGGCGCAGAACCTGTACAGCATAGAGCTGCCGCAGGCAAACAGCCGCCTGATGCTTGCCCTGTTCAAAGATTACAGCGTATTGCTTGAAGGGGCTTTCAACAGCCGGAATGGTGACATGGTGATGGATACGCTGCGGAAGATGTTTCCCAAACAACCTGTAAAATATGCGTCGTACAGTCATTTTCATGATCAGTATATCGGTTTTGTCCGCAGCCTGGTATATTATGATGTCATCCTGCTTTTCCCTCCAAATAACCTGTCGTGGGTGAGAACCATTGTGAACGGGAAGCATACGATAACAAGGGATAGCCTGTCGGAAAGGAGTAAAGCCATGAAGTACGAGCTTGTTCCACAGAAAAAAATAATAAAGGATAGCAGGAACCGCCTGGAGATCTTCCAGGTAGGGCCGAATCATACGGCGGAATACCTGGTCTTCTATTTTCCCAGGCAGAAGATCGCGTTTACCGGTGACCTGGTCTTTGTAAAGGATACCGAGCCCGTTCCGGCTGCGGGAGAGCGGACACGGAAGCTCTATAAGCGCATGCAGCAGTTGAAATGGAAGGTCGATACGATATATACCTCCTGGCCATTACAAGGGTATGGCGTGAAAAACGTAATGTCTTACAGCGATCTGCAGAAAGCCTGCACGGAATCGCATTAGACTTAATGTTCCGGGTATTGGAAATAAACCAGCTCACCGGTACCCTTGCTGAGCATTGCCCAGCTTTCAAACCCGAAACGGATACCCGCACTGCCCGCCGTGGGCAGGTTGCCGATATTCTGTCCGCTGAGATAGGAGGCCATCATGGTAAAGGCCGGGTTATGGCCGAACAGCACGGCCGAATTGTATTCATCGGGCAATTGATTAATGATATGGAGCAGGGCAGGCAGCTCGGCTTCATAGATGTCTTCGTTCAGTGTGATGTGTTCGATCTCTTTTCCATAGACGCCCGCAAAAGCTTTGGCTGTTTGAAATGCACGGGTGGCAGGTGATGAAAGCCAATAGGCAGGGTTATATTCCTTGCTGAATTTCTTCGCCATCCGCAGGGCTTCCTTCTGCCCGGTCTGATCGAGGCTTCGCTCAAAGTCGCTCATGCCCGGCGCGATCTTTTCGGCCTTGCCATGACGTATCAGGAACAGTGTTTTCATCAGGAGTTCACATAATGGGCAATGCCTGTAAGGTCTTGCCGGTTCATACAATTGAAATGTCCCTTCGGACATTTTTCATAACCGATCTTGGAGCAAGGCCGGCAGGAGAGACCCTTCACCTCCGCGATCAGGGACGCGCCGGGCAGGTACGGGTACATGCCGAATTCAGGAACCGTATTTCCCCATACCGAAACAATATCTTTTTTATAAGCGGCGGCAATGTGCATCAGCCCGGTATCATGGCTGATGATCTTCTCTGCCTGTTGCACCAGCGAGGCGGATTGATTGAGCTTGTATTTTCCGCAGGCATTGTACACCCTGCTGCCTGTTCCGGCAACGATCTCTTCCGCAAGCGCGGCATCTTCAGGTCCGCCAAGCAGGATCACCGGCTTACCGATCTGCCTGCACAGCTCCAGTATTTTTTTTGCGGGAAGACGCTTGGTAGCATGCTGCGCGCCCATCGCGATGCCGATAAAACCTTGCCGGTGGCTTTCAGGCAGGCTGTTTAACGGAACCCGTTCATCCTCATGAATAAAATAATCCAGTCCCATGCCATCATTTACCACTCCCAGGTTCTTTACCGTATCCATATACCGGTCGACGATATGAACACCGGGCATGCGGTCGATCTTTAAATTGACGAGCAGCCATTTTTTCAGGTTCAGCTTATTGAAAGCATAAGCCTTTTTAGGCAGGGCTTTGCGGATGCGTAGGGATCGTAAGTTATGATGAAGGTCGATGATGAAATCGAAGTTCTCCTTTTTCAGCGCAGCGATATTATCGGCGAGATCATCTTCGAGCAGATGTAATTTGTCGATGTAGGGGTTATGGATCAATACATCACGGTAAGCCTTCTTGGTAATGAAATGGATCTCCGCGTGGAGTTGTTTTTTCAGGCACCTGATCACCGGGGTGGTCAGTACAATATCGCCGATAGAGCTAAAGCGGATGATCAGGATCTTCATACGGTTCAGCGGTTTTTACGTTGATTAAAATAGGCCTGCAGCTCATCCCTGCTCATAGCGTTCAGGCACATGTCCGGAGTGAGGGCGCCCTTGCGTGCAACCAGCGTACCGAAATACATATCGTGAAAGCCCTCCTTGCGGTGCGCGTCCGGGTTGATGCATAGCTTCACACCCTTCTCCAGGGCATAAGGTACGTACCGCCAGTCTATATCGAGGCGTAAAGGGTTCGCGTTGATCTCAATGGCTACACCATTCGCGGCGCAGGCATCGATGATCTTACGGTGATCGATCGGGTAACCTTCCCGCGCCAGTAAAAGCCGGCCGGTAGGATGCCCGAGTATGGTCGTATATGGATTTTCAATGGCTTTCAGCAATCGGGCGTTAGCCTTTTCTTCGTTCATCTTTAGATTCGAATGCACTGAAGCCACCACGAAATCAAACAGTTTCAGGATGTCTTCTTCATAGTCGAGGCTGCCATCGTTCAGGATATCGGATTCGATCCCCTTGAAAATATGAAAAGGAGCGAGGCTCTTATTCAGCTCATCGATCTGCCGGTGCTGCTGCAATACGCGCTCTGCCGACAAGCCATTGGCATATACCGCGGTCCTGGAGTGATCGCAGATGCCCAGGTATTGCAGCTTCAGCTCGTCCCTGCAATAAACAGCCATCTCTTCGAGCGTATGAATGCCGTCCGACCAGGTGCTGTGATTATGCAGGGTTCCTACCAGGTCTTCCAACCGGATGAGCGCAGGCATTTCAGGCAATTTCAATAAGGAAGTTTCCACCAGCCCCTCGCGGAGCTCCGGTTCAAAAAAAGGAAGCTTCAGGCTTTCATATATAACTTTCTCATTCGGGTAGGAGGCAAGGGCGATCGCCTGTGCATCAATACCCAGGGTAGTGAAATGCGCGTCGCTGCCGGTACGGATAAAAAGCTGTGCGGCGGCTTGCTGTGCGGTGCAGAAATGGATCGCCAGGCGGATGCCCGCTTCGGTATGAGCCCTGAGCTCATGTTCCGAAGCTTCTACCTGGCCGAATTCTTTTTGTTCTGTAATGAAAGCGGTGATCGCCGCCGGGTGTTCGCTTACAGCCAGCATGTCTAATTCATGGATGATCTCGCAGCGTCTGCGGTATTCACCCGTAAAATCAAAACGGTCATTTGGAAATTGTTTCTGTAAACGAGCTAAGAACGCCTCGGTCCAGGGCATCACCGAAGCATACAGGAATTTACCTGTATTGCTCATGGTGAACTCGATCAGCTTCTTAATGTCTTCCTGTGTTTTATAGCCGAATCCCTTGGCTTCTATCAGCCTGTTCTCGTTGCAGGCATAATATAATTCGCCCAGCGATTCAATGCCTAACTGGTTCCAGATGATCTGTACTTTTTTAGGGCCAAGACCTTTGATCATGAGCATTTCCAGTACTCCGGGGGGCGTTTCGCTGATCAGCGCATCAAGCTCGGCAATGCTTCCCCGTTCATTCAGCTCGGCGATCTTTGCCGCCACGCTTTTTCCTACACCTTCAATGGCTTCCAGCTCGGCCAGGCTCATAGAGGACAGCTTTTGCGAAAGCTTATCAAGGCGGAAAGCCGCATTGGTCAGCGCCTTTACCTTGAAAGGATTCTGCTCGTGCAGGTCCATGAGCTGGGCGAGCAGCTTAATGCTGCGTGCGATCTGTTTGTTTTCCATGTATGCGATGCGCTTCTCTGCCTTTAGCGGATATTCATATCAAATGGCAGGCGGGCCTGTACACCCTGCATCTTCAGCGCTTCCTGCACCTGCCTGTAATACTGGTATTGTTCGCCAAGCTGTTTCGCGGTGATCCATGCAGACGCGTCGCCGGAAAGGTCGTTCATGATTTTTGAGAACGGATCTGTTTGCTCCGGCAGACTGATCACACGAAAATCAGCCAGCTTAGCCATCTGGGCAGCAATGCGTACCGCGTCATCAAAGTTCCCCAACACATCTACCAGCCCGATACGTTGTGCATCAGTTCCGCTCCATACGCGACCTTCGGCGATCTTCTTCACTTCTTCCAGCGGCATCTTACGTCCGTCGGCCACTTTAGTGGTGAAGTCTTCATAGATCTTGTTCACTGAATTCTGGATGATCAGGCGCTCCGAATCGGTCAGCGGACGAACCGACGAACCTAAGTCGGCATACTTCCCGGTCTTCACCCCGTCGAAGGTGATGCCCAGCTTATTGTTGAATAGCTTTTGACTGTTGAACAGTACCCCGAACACCCCGATAGAACCCGTAATGGTTGTAGGCTGCGCGATAATGGTATCGGCCGCGCAGGCAATGTAATACCCGCCCGAGGCTGCCACATCACCCATGGATGCAACTACCGGTTTTATCTTGCGGGCCAGCTCTACTTCTCTCCAGATCACATCCGAAGCCAGGGCGCTGCCGCCCGGCGAATTGATGCGCAGCACGATCGCTTTTACCTGCTGATCCATACGCGCGGTGCGGATCGCTTTGGAAATACGTTCCGAGCCGATGGTCTGGTCATCGCCGTTGCCACCCTCGATCGAGCCTACTGCATAGATCACGGCGATCTTGTCTTTGGCGGTGGAGATATTCAGGGATGGTACGTTCTTGTATTTTTTCAGGCTGACCATTTTCAGGTCTTTCTCATTGCTTACCCCTGTTTTTTTGCACAGGATATCCAGCACTTCATCTTTATAGGCAAGCTGGTCTACCATTTTATATCTAATGGCATCTTCCGGTTCCCGGATCAGGAGCTGATCGGCAATGGCGAACAGCGAATCTTTATTCACCGCCCTGCTTTCGGCAATAGCCCCGATAAAGTGATCGTACATGGAGCCCATAAATACGCTGGTCTGTTCCCGGTTGGCATCGCTCATCTTGTCTAAGATCAAAGGCTCGATGGCGCTCTTAAAGGTTCCGACGCGGATCACCTGCGGTTCGATCTCCAGCTTGGCCAGGGTTCCTTTAATAAAGGAGATATTGGCGCTGAAGCCGCGAAGCTCCATCAACCCGGCCGGGTTCAGGTAGATCTGGTCGGCTACCGATGCCAGGTAATAGGCTTTCTGTGTATAGACTTCGCTGTATGAAATGATGAACTTGCCTGATTCTTTGAAGCGGATCAGGGCATTCCTGATCTCTTCCACGGTAGAAAGTCCGGCAGTAATGTTGTCAAGGTCAAGATAGATCCCGGCAATGATATTGTCATCCTTAGCCTTATCGATCGATTTCATGATGTCGTTAAGGCCTGGGTTGGAAACATTCTCGAAGGAATTGAAATCAAAGTTTTCAAAGGGATTCTGCGAGGTACGCTCGCTGATCGGGAAGCTCAGCCCGATATGCAGGATGCTGTTCTTGCTGATGCTTGCTACCTGTTCTTTGCTGGCTGAACCGATCAGCCCGGCGATAATAAAGAAGCATATGATCAGCAATACGAAAAACGACAGGATCGCGCCCAGCATAGAGGCGAAAACTATTTTGAAAAATTGTTTCATACGTTTTGGTTTTGGTACTACAATGTTAATAATTTATTTGCGAAATGTGCGGCCGGGCATTAGGATATCGCAGGGATATTACAGAGTTTTAGGGCATGAATTATCTTATCCTGATGGGATCCAATGAAGGCGACCGCACTTCATACCTGCGTGAGGCCATCCGCCTGATGAACCTGGATATAGGAGAGGTCCTGCGTGAGTCGGCTTATTACGAAACAGCGGCCTGGGGGCATACCGATCAGCCGGATTTTCTGAATAAAGCGGTGGAGCTGCATTCAGATATGACTCCACCTGAAGTGATGCAGGCATTGCTGCGCATCGAGCAGGAGATGGGCCGGATCCGTACCGGGAAATGGGCCCAGCGCACCATTGATCTCGACATGATCTATGCCGGTGATGAAGTGATCAGCCTGCCGGATCTCACGGTGCCTCACCCCGAGATGCAGCGCCGCCGGTTTGTGCTGGTTCCTGTGTGCGATCTCTGGCCCGAAGAGCTCCACCCGGTATTGAAGCTTCGTAACCGGGAGCTGCTGGCCCGCTGTGAAGATCCGCTCGAAGTACGTCCTTACGTTGCTGGTTAATATAGTTTTTTGTATTATTACCCGTACTTAGCAGTACATTAACCATGATCATTCCCGTTCCCATTACAGATCTTACGTACATTACCCAGGTGGCTAAAGGGAACACCGACTTTATTAATGACATGGTAGATATCTTTATCTCCAAGACCCCGGCCTACCTGGAGGAGATGCGATCTTATCTCGATGCGCAGGACTGGCCCGCATTAGGCTTCCTGGCGCATAAGCTGAAAGCGACCTATGCCTATATGGGCATTTCAACCCTGAAAGAAATACTGGTGCTCATTGAGAAGAGCGCCAAGACCGAAACAGGCCTGGAGCTCATCCCCGGGCAACTGGATTTCCTGGTACTGCATACCAAACAGGCGATGCAGGAGTTACAGCAATACCGATCTGACAACTAACATAAAAAGATATGAAAATATTAATCGTAGACGATGAAGAAATGGCGATCAGGATGATCGAGCTGGAGCTGAAAAGGAATAATTATGAGGTGCTGACCTCTACCGACGGGAGAGAGGCCATCGAGAAGATCAAATCCGAGCAGCCCGACCTGGTTATTTCCGACATCATGATGCCCTTTATGTCGGGCCTCGAGCTGCTGGAGCTGATCAAGAGCGATAGCAAAAAGACCCCGGTGATCCTGATCTCCGCATTGGATGAGTTTGAGGTGGTACAGACGGCTGTAGACATGGGCGCCGACGATTTCATCATTAAGCCGATCAATATGGAAGAGCTTTCGATCCGTATTAAAAGGGTGCTCGACAAGAATAATATCTCCTGAAAACTGGCTTTATAATTGCTTGTGATGAGACCGACATCTATAACCTGTTGACCTATGAAAAGAATTTACCTGTTTTTAACAGCCTGTTGCCTCATCAGCTTTCCTGCACTTGCGCAGCATGCCAATATCACGCTCAAGAGCCAGTTCCAGCTCGGTTCCAATACATCCAACATATGGGGGTATGCGAAAGGCGGAAAGGAATATGCACTGGTAGGGCTTACCGGCTCTGCCGGTCATGATGTGGCTTGTGCGATCGTGGATGTGACGAACCCTACCGCCCCGGTATTATTGCACACTATACCCGGCCCTAATTCTATATGGAGAGAAATCCGTACCTGGGGTGATTACGCGTATATCACCACCGAAGCAGGGGGCGGGGTAACCATTGTCGATCTGAGCCAGCTTCCTGCCAGCATAAACACCAAGATGATCACCGAAGTAAGCGCGATCCATGCGCTGCACATTGATAACGGTTACCTGTACCTGTATGGCGGTGATTCCCAGGTATCCCTGGGTGGTATCTATGTGCTTGACCTGACCGATCCCTGGAACCCGGTATTTGCCGGAAGATATAATGCCAACTACGTGCACGACGGCATCGTAAGAAATAACCTGGCTTTTGCAGGTGAGATCTACCATGGCCGTTTTGCCGTGATCGATTTTACGGATAAGGCCAACCCCGTGGTGATCACCAGCCAGAAAACTCCCAACCAGTTTACACATAATACCTGGCTTTCTTCCGACAGCAAATACCTGTACACAACCGATGAGAGATCAGATTCTTATGTGACCTCATACGATGTCAGCGACCTGAATAACATCATTCTCCTGGACCAGTATCGCCGTAAAAACGCAAACGGCGCGACACCGCATAATACCTATGTGCTAAATGATGAACAGGTAACCGGCTTTGGTACGGATTTCCTGGTAACATCCTATTATACCGAAGGGGTGACCGTTGTAGACGCGCACCGCCCGGATAACCTGGTGGAAATAGGTAATTATGATACCTCTCCGCGTTCGGGCCCTGACTTAAACGGAGCCTGGGGAGTGTATCCTTACCTGCCATCGGGCAACCTGCTGGTTTCTGATATGGAAATGGGGCTGTTTGTGCTTGCCGTTCAGTATCAACGCGCGGCTTACC
>CALNCF010000381.1 GCA_937875035.1 uncultured Sphingobacteriaceae bacterium
GGGCGGTATTGAAGTTAGCCGCGATAGCCCCCGCCGTCATGGCCTGCGAAGCTAATAGCAGCAGGATCGCCCTACGGGTAGGATCGGCAATAGCCTGAAATACATCCCTTCTTAAATTCATTGTGTAGTTATATGGCTACAAATGTAAATGTAGTTATCCGGCTACGCAACTATTTTTTGCTTAAGAATGATAAAACAGTTCTTTTTAAGATGGATGATGTGCTAACTACCAGGGTCCTCATACTCCAGGATGTCGCCCGGTTGGCAATCCAGTGCCTTGCAGATGGCTTCGAGGGTAGTAAAGCGGATGGCTTTAGCCTTTCCTGTTTTAAGTATGGAAAGATTGGAGAGGGTCAGGCCAACTTTTTCCGAAAGCTCATTCAGCGACATTTTACGCTTTGCCATCATCACATCGAGGTTTACAATGATAGGCATGGCTTATACGGTTAGTTCATTTTCAGACTGGATCTCGATACCCTTTTTAAAGATATGCGCGACCACGAAGAACACGACTCCCATAAACAGCCATACATCCGCGCCGCCTATATGCAGGGATTCGATGTCGGGCATTTGCACACCCTGGCCCGTCAGCCAGTTGGAATATTCCTTTCCCCAGTAAGAGAACAGGCCGGTACCCAAGGCCAGGTAAGTGATCTTAAACACCAGTCGCCCCATTTCCGCATTAAAAGGCTGCGACATATTCAGCTTCTTGTCGTGAAGGATCACCACGATCAGGTAAAAAATGATTGTTTTAAGGACCCCTACAATGCTCATGAACAGCATAACCACATAATAGTACCCGGGATCATACCCGTAGAGGCCCGACAAGCCAAAATAGGCGGAGCCCAGCGGATTGAGCATGGTATAGCCCGCGTTGAAGATAAAGCTGCCGGTATCGACGCACAGGCCGATAAATATGATCCAGGAAAGGACATGCAGGAATTTCAGCGTCTGCTGGGTGGTGATCTTGATTTCCATGAGTTTATTTTTTATAAGCGTAAAATTATAAATAATTATTGATAAACAATAAATAATAAATGTTTTTCAAAAATTAAATGATTTTGGAACCCGAATGCGCGTTTTTATTTTACGAAGTAAGCCTTCACAGGCTTCGCGTACACTTAAAGTACCTTTAAAGTAGGGTGAATGTGCCTTCAAAGCAGGCCGAAAGTAGCTTGATAGCTGCGGGGGTGGAGGTGGAATAAGTGGATCACCGGGCTTGTCGGCAGGAGAGGCTGTATAATTTTCTTTTCTGGAAGAAAGAAGAAAAAGTTTCTTTTACAAGCTTTGACCGTTATTTCCCGTTAAGTCTTTCTTCTCTACTTTTTCTTGATAAAAAGTAGACAAAAATCAAGGCTGTATAGCAGGCTTCCCTGTCGGGATTTTCTCCGCTCCGTTCAGCCTGTTTGAGCGGCGATCTGCTCGCAGGCTCCCAGCTTCCGCCCAAACTATACGGCTTCACGCTCGCTTTAAAAACCGCCTGCTATAAGGCCATTAAGAATGCCAGACACCTAAATATGTGCAAA
>CALNCF010000382.1 GCA_937875035.1 uncultured Sphingobacteriaceae bacterium
GCCGTTACCAATATGGCCGAAGTATCCGCGCAGATCATGGAACGCAACAACCTGACCGCAGAAGATGTGGCCTGGCTCGTTCCTCACCAGGCAAACAAGCGTATTATCGACGCGACTGCAAGCCGTATGGGTGTGGGTAGCGACAAGGTAATGCTGAATATCCAGCGTTACGGGAACACGACCAACGGTACCATCCCGCTTTGCCTCTGGGAATGGGAAGACAAATTGAAAAAAGGAGATAATATTATATTAGCCGCTTTCGGTGGTGGATTTACATGGGGCTCCATCTATATTAAATGGGCCTACAACAAGAACTAAGCTTAACATATAACTAAAACCCTTGATTTTTTGACTATGGATATCAAAGAAATACAAGAACTGATCAAGTTCGTCGCCAAATCAGGCGTTAGCGAAGTATCAATCGATCGTAAAGATTTTAAACTGACGATCAAGGCGCAGGTTACCGCACCTACATTTGTACAAGCAACACTTCCGGCAGCAGCCCCGGCTCCTGTAGCAGCCCCTGCTGTTCCGGCAGCTCCGGCCCCAGCCCCGGCAGCAGCAGCTCCTGCAGCCGCAGAAGCTTCTAACCTGATCACGATCAAATCACCAATGATCGGTACTTTTTACCGTACCCCTTCTCCCGACAAACCTTCATTCGTGAATGTAGGCGACGAGATCAAAGCCGGTAAAGTAGTCTGCATCATCGAAGCGATGAAATTATTCAACGAGATCGAATCCGAAGTTTCAGGAAAAATCGTAAAGGTACTGGTAGACAACGCTACTCCGGTGGAGTACGACCAGCCTTTGTTCCTGGTTGAACCTATGTAACCTGGCCGGCGGCAGGAATTCATAGCTGTAACCATGCTGTGATCCGGCACGCTGATTAGTTTATTTTCACACCTTCAAATTCGAACTATGTTTAAGAAAATATTAATTGCAAACCGGGGAGAGATTGCATTACGTATTATCCGTACGTGCAAAGAGATGGGAATTAAAACCGTAGCCGTGTACTCGGCGGCAGACCGCGAAAGCCTGCACGTGCGCTTTGCCGATGAAGCCGTTTGTATCGGTCCTGCGCCCAGCAAAGATTCTTACCTGAATATTCCAAGCCTGATTTCCGCAGCAGAGATCACCAATGCCGATGCTATTCATCCGGGTTATGGCTTCCTTTCGGAAAATGCAAAATTCTCCGGGATCTGCCGTGACTACGGGATCAAATTTATCGGCGCCACACCTGAACAGATCAATGGGATGGGTGACAAGGCATCTGCAAAAGAAACCATGAAAAAGGCAGGCGTTCCGACCATTCCGGGCTCAGAAGGATTGATCCAGGATGTAGCGGAGGGTACCAAGATCGCCAACGAGATCGGTTACCCGGTCATTATCAAGGCTACTGCCGGTGGTGGCGGACGCGGGATGAGGATCATCTGGAAAGATGAAGAATTCGAGGCAGCCTGGGATTCTGCACGCCAGGAAGCCGGAGCCGCATTCGGAAACGACGGTATCTATCTTGAAAAATATATTGAAGACCCGCGCCATATCGAAATCCAGATCGTAGGCGATCAGTTCGGTAAGGTGTGTCACCTTTCCGAAAGGGATTGCTCGATCCAACGTCGTCACCAGAAGCTGGTAGAAGAATCACCTTCTCCGTTCATGACCGACGAGCTCCGTCTTAAAATGGGTGAAGCAGCGATAAAAGGTGCTTCAGCGGTGAACTACGAAGGCGCCGGAACCATTGAGTTCCTCGTCGACAAATACCGCAATTTCTATTTCATGGAGATGAATACGCGGATCCAGGTAGAGCACCCGGTTACCGAAGAGGTGATCAACTATGACCTTATCAAGGAGCAGATCAAAGTAGCAGCAGGTATCCCGATCTCCGGAAAGAACTATACCCCAAGCATGCACGCGATCGAATGCCGTATCAATGCTGAAGATCCGAGTAAGGATTTCCGCCCTTCACCAGGACGGATCACGAATTTCCATTCGCCGGGTGGACACGGTGTACGTGTAGACACGCACGTATATGCGGGTTACCAGATCCCTTCCAATTACGACTCGATGATCGCGAAGCTGATCACCGTTGCGCAGACACGCGAAGAAGCGATCAGCACCATGGAAAGAGCCTTGAGCGAGTTCGTGATCGAAGGCGTAAAAACGACCATTCCATTCCATTTGAAACTGATGAAGGATCCGAACTTCAGGGCCGGAAACTTCACCACCAAATTCCTGGAATCTTTTGATTTCAGCGATTTATAAGACGACAGAATTCCCGGAAAACCCTCACCACACGTGAGGGTTTTTCATTTCAGGGGAATATGCAGCGGCAGAATGCCGATTTTCATAAATAATTCATCTTTGTACCGTTCCTTCGTGTATTTTTGCACACAGTTCATATGTCAGACGTAAAAGATAAAATCCGAAAAGCTGTTGATCCGAATTCAGACATGTCGTTCGTCGACCACCTGGAATCTCTTCGCTGGCACCTGATCCGTTCGGTGATCGTCATCATTATTTTTACGGGTATTGCCTTCGCTTATAAAGAGATTCTTTTCGACACGGTGATCTTCGGTCCGAAACGCCCCGATTTCTGGACATACCGCAAGCTTTGCGAGCTGGGTCATTACCTTAATATGGGTGATGACATGTGTGTCTCCGGGATCAATTTCATCATTATGAACAACACCATGGCCGGGCAGTTCAACCTGCACATTACCGGCGCGTTCATGGCGGGCTTTATCGTGGGCTTCCCTTACCTGCTCTGGGAATTATGGCGCTTCATCAAACCGGGACTTCACCAGAACGAACGTAAGAACGCGACCGGGCTCATTTTTTACGGAAGCATGCTGTTCGCGCTCGGTATCATGTTCGGGTACTTCATTATCACTCCTATGTCGGTGAACTTTCTCGGCAGCTATGTGATCAGCGAAGAGATCATCAACCAGATCACCCTCGACTCGTATCTTTCTACTATTTCCATATTAACGCTGGCTACAGGGCTTGTATTCGAGCTCCCGATGGTGGGAATCATGACGCCGAAGTTCATGCGGGGAAACCGCCGTATTGCGGTGTTCCTGATCTTGCTGGTTGCCGCATTCATTACCCCTACGCCCGACATCCCGACGCAATTAATGGTATCCCTTCCCCTGTTCATCCTTTATGAGATCAGTATCTGGGTATCTGCCCGGGTGGAACGCAGGCGCGAGAAGGAAGAAAAAGAAACCTATTATTACTAAGATCATGAAAATAGCTATTGGCGGCGATCATGCCGGCTATGAATACAAAAAGATGCTAATCCCTTTCCTCGAGGCATCAGGGTATGAAGTGAAAGATTTCGGAACCCATTCCACCGAATCGGTCGATTACCCGGATTATGTTCATCCCCTGGCAATCGCTGTAAAACAACAGGAGTATGACCTGGGTATCCTGATCTGCGGAAGCGCCAACGGAGTTGCCATTACCGCCAATAAGCATGCAGGCATCCGCGCAGCCATTTGCTGGGATGCCCCCTTAGCCCCTCTTGCCAGGGCACACAACAATGCCAACATATTATGCCTGCCGGCACGGTTCGTATCGGAAGAGCTGGCCAGGGAAATTACCCGGCTTTTTATTGAAACCCCATTTGAAGGCGGACGTCATGCGAACCGCGTAGGTAAGATCGACTGTTAAGCGCCTGATAAGAAAATGAAATAGGATCGCGGGTCTGCTTTTGACAGGCCTGTTCCGTTCCAGCCTGCCGGATGATTTTGAGGCTCCGGTTTTTTCTTTATTTTTAAGGACCAAGCAACCATTATGAGAATATCAGCCATCATAAGAACCGGTATTATCCTATCGGCTTCTGTTTTTTCACTCGCGGTATACGCGCAGCCCAAAGGCGAGCCCCGCACCTATGCGGGAAGCATTACCGTGAACGACCTGAAACATCACCTGGAGATCATCGCCTCGGATGAATATGAAGGACGTGAAACCGCCGAGCAGGGACAAAAGAAAGCTGCCGGATATATTTCCACGCAGTTTAAAGACCT
>CALNCF010000383.1 GCA_937875035.1 uncultured Sphingobacteriaceae bacterium
GCAGCCACCCGGTCCTTGCTCTTCTGCAGATCATCCTCCAGGGTCTTGATCGAATTCATTCCGTTCACATCCTGCTCACCCTTAATGATACGCACCGCTTCATCATACGGAAGACGCGGGAACACCTTGGTAATGTTCTCCAGCACCGTAGTATCACGGCCGATCACTTCCAGCTCTACCCGGCAGTTCTTCAGCACATCGCCCACGACCGACCGCAGGAAATCCTCGATCAGGTCCATGTTCATATCAAGATCATAAAAAGCCATCTCCGGCTCGATCATCCAGAATTCCGAAAGGTGACGACGCGTTTTCGATTTTTCCGCGCGGAATGTAGGGCCGAATGTATCTTACCCATGGCCATCGCCATGGCTTCACCGTACAGCTGTCCTGACTGCGACAGGTAAGCCGGTGTATCATAAAATTCAGATTCGAACAGGTTGCTTGTTCCTTCGCAGGCATTGCCGGTAAAGATCGGCGCGTCCATCTGCACAAAATCGCGTTCCTGGAAGAACTTATGGATCGAGAAGATGATCTGGTTACGGATCTTCATAATTGCCCACTGCCGGCGCGAACGCAGCCACAGGTGACGGTGATCCATCAGGAATTCGATGCCATGCGCCTTGTTCGATACCGGGTATTCTTCAGCCACCTGGTATATTTCCAGCTCCGTTACCTGTAATTCATAGCCCCCGGTCTGGCGCTCGTCTTTCACGATCTTACCGGTAATGGCTACCGAGCTTTCCTGGGTCAGCTTATCCGCATTATTAAAAACAGTTTCATTAACATTCTCCTGCGAAACTACACACTGGCACAAGCCAGTACCATCCCTCAAAATAATAAATACCAGACCCTTGCCGGTACGTTTGTTCGAAACCCAACCCTTCAGGGTTACCGTTTGTCCTTCGAACTTGCTTAGTTCTTTGATGTACACCATGTTAATGAAAAGTTAATGCCTTATGTATAACTACTGAAGTGCAAAAATATAGTATTTTTCCATTTTTGTTGTATTTTCGGAGCTAACAACTACGGAATGCTAAAGCAGAGTTTACAGCAAAAACTTTTACAGAAATTATCTCCTCAGCAGATTCAGTTTATCAAACTGTTGCAGATACCTACTGTGATGCTTGATTCCCGGATTAAGGAAGAGCTGGAAGAGAATCCCGCCCTCGAAGACGGAAGCCTGACCGGCGCTGAAGAAGTTCCCGAGTACTCCCTCGAAGACGACGATCATTACGAGCGCGAATCCGAAAAGACCGAAGAAAAAGACGAATTCAATATCGACGATTATTTACAGGATGATGACCAGGATGATGGTTACCGTACCATGGTAGATAATGATTCAGACGATGACGATAAGAAGGAAATGCCCATGGCTATTTCCTCCACCTTCCACGAGAACCTGCTGTTGCAGCTGAGCCTGTGTGTGCTCGGCGATCACGAGTTCCTCGTAGCCCAGCAGATCATCGGCAGCCTCGACGACGACGGTTACCTGCGTCGCCCGATAAACGCGCTGGTCGACGACCTGGCCTTTTCACAGAACATCTTCACGAACGAAGAAGAAGTGGAGAGCCTCTTAATGGTGATCCAGGAGTTCGATCCTGCCGGTATCGGCGCACGGAATCTCCAGGAATGCCTGCTGCTCCAGCTGAAACGTAAAGAGTCGAAGTCGGAGAGCATTACCGCAGCCATTAACATTGTAGAGAACCACCTCGAAGAGTTTACCCGTAAGCATTACGATAAGCTGGAGCGCTCGCTTGGTATCAGCTCGGCCGGGCTCAAAGAAGCGATTGCCGAGATACTCAAGCTCAACCCAAAACCGGGTAACTCCTTTGCCGACAACTCCAAGCAAATGCAGGTGATCCCGGATTTTATCATCACCAAGAATGATAAGACCCTGACGCTTACCCTGAACTCGAAAAACGCGCCTGAGCTGAAGATCAGCCGCTCGTACCAGGAGATGTTCCAGACCTACGACAAATCGGTTCAGAAAGATAAAAAGCTGAAAGAAGCGGTACAGTTCGTTAAGCAAAAGCTCGACGCCGCCAAATGGTTCATTGATGCCATCAAGCAGCGTCAGCAAACGCTTATCAAGACGATGAATGCCATTATGCAGTTCCAGTACGACTTCTTCCTCGACGGAGATGAACGAAAGCTGCGCCCGATGATCCTGAAAGACATTGCTGATACCGTAGGCATGGATATCTCCACCGTATCGCGGGTGGCCAACAGCAAATATGTACAGACCGAGTTCGGAACCTTCCTCCTGAAGTCGTTCTTCTCTGAAGGGATCCAGACAGAAAGCGGAGAAGAGGTATCGAACCGCGAAGTGAAGAAGATCCTCGAAGAGTGTATCTCCACGGAAGACAAACGCAGGCCCCTGGCCGACGAAAAGCTGGCCGACATCCTGAAAGAAAAAGGCTATAACATTGCGCGCCGTACCATCGCCAAATACCGTGAGCAGCTCAATATCCCGGTGGCCCGTTTACGTAAGGAGCTGTAGAAAATCAGGAAAGGAGAGAAGCGGAATTTTACAATCCCTTGTCAAGCAGCGTCCGGATATCGGTAAACACATGATCCAGTTGCGAACGAATGGCAGCTATGGCCTCCGGAACCTGGTCCAGGTTCGTTAAACTACGGCATTGCTGCTCCAGGCTGAACAGGTTCTCACCCAGCTTTTTCAGGCCCAGCGTACGTACGCCCGACTTCATTTTGTGAGCTGTTTTGTACACACCCTCCCAATCACTATTTTGCATGTAATTATGCAGCATATCCAGGTCTGCCGGTGTCTGCTCCAGAAACATGCTCAGCAAAGCCGTAGCTGTTTCTTTATCATGGTCGACCAGCGAAAGAACAGGATTAATATCAAAGGGGGTATGCATCCGGAAATAATTTAGAAAGATAAAATTACGAATATGAATGAGATAGAATGGAAAGATTTTGAAAAAATCGACATGCGCATAGGTACTATTGTTGTTGCAGAAGATTTTCCCGAAGTACGGAATCCTGCCTATAAGCTGCAGGTCGATTTCGGAGAGCTCGGCATCCGCAAGTCCAGCGCGCAGATCACCGCTTTATATACAAAGGAAGAGCTGGTGGGCAGGCAGGTTATCGCTATTGTCAACTTCAAGCCCAAGCAGATCGCCAACTTCATGTCCGAATGTCTTGTGATGGGGGTCTACGGCGCTGCCAAGGAAGTGATCCTGCTTCAACCCGAACGGGCCGTACCCAACGGGTCCAAAATTGGCTGATGAATTCTCCTGCTATACAGCGGCTGAAAAAAAGAGGGCCGTGTGCACGACCCTCTTTTAAATCTCTGTAAAGGTACCTGGTTAGAACGTAGCCGGCAGGCTGAGCACCTGCTCACCGCGTTTTACTTTCAGCACTACAGGCTCTCCTTTTTTATAGGCGGCTAAGCCCTTCATATAATCCTGTATGTTCTTCACCTCCAGCTGATCCATGGCGAGGATAATGTCGCCGGCCTGTAACCCTGCTTTCTGTGCAGGCTTGCCCTCGCTCACCCCGTCGATACGCAAACCCTCACCCTCGTACGAGTAATCAGGGATCACACCCAGGGTCACCTTAAAGGCTACTCCGTTCGACGAGCTTTGATTCCGTGTAGCCGTAAAGCTTTGCTTAGGCTCCTTGTTCAGCTCGTCCGTAACCCGGATAATATAATCCAGCACATCCGCCACACCTGCATAATTGATCTTGTCGGCATCGTCGCTTGGCTTATGGTAATCCATATGCGTACCCGTGAAGAAGTGCATCACCGGGATATTCTTCAGGTAAAACGAAGAATGATCTGATGGGCCCATACCCGAAGAATCCGTTTTAACCGACAGCTTGCTGCCATGGGTTCTCAGTATAGCCGGTTCGATAGAGGGGCTGGTTCCTGTTCCGAACACCGTAACCTTACGGGTCGAATCGTTCAGCCTCCCGATCATATCCATATTGATCATGTAATTGATCTTCTCCAGCGACAGGGTAGGGTTATTTGTGAAGAATTTAGAGCCTAACAGGCCTTCTTCTTCCGCAGAAAATCCGATGAATAAAAAGTTATAAGGTTCCTTTACCTGGTTCCTGGTATAATACCTCGCCAGCTCCAGCATGCCGGCCGTTCCCGACGCGTTATCGTCGGCACCGTTATGGATCTGGTTGGCAGGGTTGGCATCCAGCGAATTGCCCCCGTGCCCCATGCCTAAATGGTCGTAATGCGCGCCGATCACCACGGTGTATTCAGCCCCGTTATCCAGGAAGCCGATCACGTTACGGCCCTTTCCGGTGATCATATCTTTCTCGTCACTGCTGTGCGGGTTCGCGCTGTATTTATATGGGAATTCCTGGAAATAACCTGCCGTACCCATCGGTTTCAGCTTCAGCTTTCCAAATTCCTTGGCAATATAGTTTCCCGCCTTGATCTCTCCCTGTGTACCCGGGAAACGACCTTCAAGCGCGTCGCTGCTTAAATAAACAATATCTTTTTTCAGGTTGGATACCTTCGTCTGCGCAAAAGCAAGCTGCATTCCCAACAGGCAAACGGAAGTAAGAATAAGTCTTTTCATAATGATCATATATAAATGTATAAGCCCTTAAATTAGTCCTCCCAGTCGGCAATGAACAGGTTGGTATCGCGTGTGCCGCCGTTGTTCCGGTTCGACGAAAAGATCAGCTTTTTTCCGTCAGGCGAGAACATCGGGAAGGCGTTGAAAATGCTTTGGCTGGTAATGCGCTCTAACCCCGATCCGTCTAAATTGATCATATACAATTGGAAGTCGTAGCCTCTTTCTGAATGGTGGTTGGAAGAGAAGATGATCTTCTGGGAAGAAGGGTGGAAGAAAGGCGCCCAGTTAGCCTTGCCTAAATGAGTGATCTGCTTCAGGTCTGAACCGTCTACGTTACAGGTATAGATCTCCATATTGGTCGGAGCCACTAAGCCCTGGGCCAGCAGCTCTTTATATTCCTTAATGTCTTCTGGGGTAGTAGGCCTGGATGCGCGGAACACCAGCTTGGTTCCGTCCGGCG
>CALNCF010000384.1 GCA_937875035.1 uncultured Sphingobacteriaceae bacterium
GTACGCCGACCTGTTCGGGCCCACCACCGGCGACCGGATCCGGCTCGCCGACACCGATCTGCTCGTCGAGATCGAGGAGGACCGCTCCGGCGGCCCCGGACACGCGGGCGACGAGGCGGTGTTCGGCGGCGGCAACAGCCAGACCCGGAATGAGATCGTGGATAATGCCACCGTAACCGTCAGCGACGGCACTACCTCCGCTCCCCTGAGCTTCAGCAACCAGTTCGGGCAATACTATATCGCGTCGTCGGTGTATGCCCTGGCGCCGGGACGTACCTATACCCTGAACGTAAGCACCCCGGGAGGGCTGAAAGCACAGAGCACCTGCCGGCTGGTTTCGGCCAGCCCGGTCGCCCATATATCCACGGATATCGACAGCATTGTGAAAAGCAATGAGTTCGGCTACCGGGAAGTGGAATACCGCCTGACCGTCAGGTGGGATGATGTACCCGGAGAAAAAAATTATTACCGCATTTATGCAGTTGCCAAACAGGTTTATTTTGGCGATACGACCTATACCCCGGTCGGCTATAATAATATTTACCTGAAGAGCGACGAGGGGAAAGACGGGCAATCGCTGAAGGAAACACTTTATATTAATAACTCCCGGGGTGTTTTCGAGGATGGCGGAGACGGGCTGATCGGCTACGAGGTATATGTGCTGAAAACCGATGAGCATTACTACCGGTACTATAAGAGCCTGAGCAACTATAGCGGTGACGATCCTTTTTCGGAGCCGGCGCTCATTTATACCAATGTGGAGAACGGTCTGGGCATATTCTGTTCCTATCTCCCGGCGAAAGCATATCAGCCGCTTTGATTTTCATTTTAAGCCCAAATTTCAGTAGTATTGCAATCTGAACTAAAAAAACGAAGATTCAATGACTATTGACAAGATCACCGGATTATTGGGCGCTGATGCGGATCATTTGCTAAGCCATCAGTCAAAAACGATTAATAAGGACATGCTTCACCTGCCGGGCGGAGATTTTGTGAGCCGTATTTTTACTGATACCAATCGTAATTCGCAGGTATTGAGAAGCCTGAATGCCATGTATAACCATGGACGCTTAGCGGGTACCGGTTATTTATCCATTCTTCCCGTAGATCAGGGTATTGAGCATACCGCAGGTTCTTCTTTCGCTCCGAACCCTGCTTATTTCGACCCGGAAAATATTGTAAAGCTGGCGATCGAAGGCGGATGTAACGCTGTAGCCACTACCTTCGGTGTACTGGCTTCGGTATCGCGTAAATATGCGCACCGGATCCCGATGATGGTGAAGATCAATCACAACGAATTAATGACCTATCCGAATAAGTACGACCAGATCATGTTCGGTTCGGTAGATGATGCCTGGAACCTGGGCGCGGTGGCTGTAGGAGCTACCATCTATTTCGGTTCAGAAGAATCGTCCCGCCAGATCATCGAGGTAGCGCAGGCTTTCGAACGTGCGCATGAGCTGGGCATGGCCACTGTATTGTGGTGCTATACCCGGAACAATGCCTTTAAGAAAGATGGCGTGGATTACCATGTGGCTGCCGACCTGACCGCGCAGGCCAATCACCTGGGCGTAACGATCCAGGCGGATATCATCAAACAGAAACTTCCTGAGAACAATGGGGGCTTCACCGCGATCAACTTCGCCAAGACCCATAAGAAAGTATACGAGGAGCTCTCCTCTCCGCACCCGATCGACCTTTGCCGTTACCAGGTAGCCAACTGCTACATGGGTCGTGCAGGACTGATCAACTCGGGAGGTGAATCGAAGGGAGCATCGGATCTGGCAGATGCCGTACGCACAGCCGTGATCAATAAGCGCGCGGGCGGACAAGGCCTGATCTCGGGACGGAAAGCGTTCCAGCGCCCGATGAACGAGGGGATCGAATTGCTGAACGCGATCCAGGATGTATATTTATCAAAGGATATTACCATTGCTTAATTAACCATTTACAGTCAGGTGAAGGCAAGCCTGTTTGCCTCGCCTGTCTTCACATTTGCAGATCCAGATTATGGCTTGGTTTAAAAGAAATAAAGAGGGCATCTTAACCAGTACCGAAGAGAAGCTTGAAGTACCTGACGGGTTATGGAACAAATGCCCTTCGTGCAAGAAGGCGCTGTACGCGACCGACCTTGCGGAGAACAAATATGTATGCAACCATTGTAATTACCACTTACGCATCGGGTCTAAAGAATATTTCCAGATCCTGTTCGACAACAATGTATTCACGGAGCTTTTCCCGAATATCATTTCCGGCGATCCGCTGGATTTTTCGGATACCAAGAAATATACCGAGCGCGTAAAGGAAACCATTGCCAAGACGGGCCTGAAGGACGCGCTGCGTTCGGCTCACGGGCAGGTGAACGGTAACGACCTGGTGGTATGCTGTATGGATTTTAATTTTATCGGGGGATC
>CALNCF010000385.1 GCA_937875035.1 uncultured Sphingobacteriaceae bacterium
CGGGATAGAAGCCGCATTATACGTAGATACTCCCGATCTCAATACGAAGATGTTCACATCACTGCTTCGGATCAGCGGAATGGAATCGGATACGAGGCCGATCGGCGCGGTATCGACAAGGATAAAGTCGTAACGTGTTTTCAGCTCTGCCAGCAACTGGCGCATCCGCTCCGAATACAAGAGCTCCGAAGGGTTCGGCGCTAACTGTCCCGCAGGAATAAAGTCAAGCCCGGGTACATGTGTCGGACGGATGATCTGGTCGATCTCTGCCTGGTTCGACAGATAGTTGGTTAAGCCTTGGTCGTTCTTTAAGCCGAATGTATGATGCAGCTTTGATTTTCTTAAATCGCAATCGAGTACGATCACCTTCTTTTCGATCAGCGAAAGGGTGCTGGCCAGGTTGATCACAACGAATGACTTACCCTCACCGGAAACCTCTGAGGTCACGCACACGATCTTACTCTTCAGCTCGCTCGCAAGGAAGCTCAGGTTCGTCCGCACCGAACGTACCGACTCGCTGAAGATCGATTTAGGGTTTGAAATACTGAGGATCTGGCTGCTGTTCTTATCGATCTGTCCCGGGAAATTCCGGATCACACCAATGATCGGAACATTGGTCAGGCTCTCAACCGTTTCCTTATCGAAGATGCGCTGGTTGATGATCCGAGCCAGCAGAATCAGGCCGGAGCCAATGATCAGCCCGATAAAGAACGCGGTGGTATAAATACGTTTACTGTTGGGCGAGGCGATGCCGAAATTGGCTGTAGCCGGATCGATCACATTCGAGGTCGGCATAATGGCCGAACGCGCGATAGAAGCTTCCAGGCGTTTCTCCAACAGGTATGAATAAACTTTCTGGTTGATCTCGAAGTCGCGGGTCAGGTTGATCAGGTCGCGCTCCGTAGCGGGGATCTTCTTCAATTCATCCTGGGCCTCCGCCAGCTTCTGGTTCAGGTACTGGATCGTACGGTTATTGCGATTGCGGGCCGCCTGTATATTCAATGCGATCACCCGCTTGGTCTCATCGATCTGCTTATTGATCTCGATCACCGGGCCGGATTCGGCAGCGTATAAAGACTGGCGTTTGATCCGTTCATTCAGCAATGAATTCATCTGGTTCACCAGCTCCTTCAAAGCGATATCTTCCGTGCCCTCCATGGTAAAGTTCAGGTTCAGCGATTCCTTGTTCGCCCGCATCTGTTCTTCCAGGAGGTCAATGGCAATTGATTTAATATTGATGAGATTCTTCTGCGTTTCAAATTCCTTCAGGTTCTCATACGCGATCGTCTTGGTCGCATCGATATTCAGAATACGGTTTCCCGTCTTGAAGCGTTGCAGCTGCTCCTCGGCATCACCCACCTGCTTAGCCAGCACAACCAGCTGGTCGTTAATAAAGTCGATGGTTTGCGAAGCGGCCAATCCTTTCTGATCACGATCGAACAAACGGTATTCCTGGATAATCGCGTTCAGGATGTCTGCCGCCAGGTGCGGATTCTTATCCGTCTGCGTCAGCAGCATGATGTTCACCCCTTTTCCCTGCTCACGTACGTTCAGGCCGCCGCCCATTCTGCCGGCAATGCCCGCAGGGTGATTGAACTTCAGGAGAATTTCTCCGTTATCGCCTGCTCCCATATTACTCCGTGTAATGGAAAAGGTATTTCCCACCACATTCACCTCCTGCCCGTAAGTATACACTTCCGATTGCTCGGCTCCGGCAAAATGATAGCCCAGACGATAATGCGTTGCATCTACCTGCTGAATATGAAAAGTAAATCCGAAGATCGACGAAGAATCTACATGATGAATAACAAGTTCGAAGGGTTTGGAAGGATAGGTTTCGGTTGTTAAGACCCGGCCTTTACGGTAAAAGGCATACTGATAATTCAGGCGGATCGCTGCCCGGTTGAGCAGGGTGCTCGACTGCAGGACATAAATTTCCGACTGGATCTTGTCTTTGCGGTCGTAATAACTGTTAATATTGATCAGCTCCGAGATCTCTGTTTTCTTATCATCGAATTTGAGCAGCGCCGATGTCTGGTATGTTGGAGGAGTGAACCGCAGGTATAAAAAAGCCCAGGTAACGGTTATCAGGATACTTCCCAAAACCCAGTACCAGCGGCTTAGCAGTATTCTGAATAACTTTACGTAATCTATCTCCTGCGAAACATGTTTGTGTGCTTCAACAGTTTTTTGATCCATTCGCTATTATCTTGAAATGGTGTAAACAATCGCTAAGGTATTTACAACGAACAGGAATGGCTGTAATGCAGTTCCTCCGGCCTGGAAGGCATCAGAGTAATTGTAGACTCTCATCGCGTCAACGATCACGATGTCATTGTCCTGCATCAGCAGTTCCTGATACTTCATACTACCTATTCTGCGTAAATCTACAACTATTATTTCAGGATTTTTAGGGTTACCGCGAATTATACGAACGCTCTTTTTACGGGCTTTATTGGTCAGTCCGCCGGCTTCGGCCAGCAGGTCGATCAGGCTCAGGTTATCCCTGTCGATGAGGTATTTGCCCTGGCTTCCAACTTCACCGAACACGTTTACTTTGATGCTGATGATGGAAACCTCGATAATAGGATTGTTCAGAACACTTGAATATAATTTTTCCAGCTTACGGGATGCTTCCTCGCGGGTAAGCCCGCTAAGCTGTACCTTGCCCACAAGCGGCATATTGGCCAGCCCCCGGTCGTCGATCACATAACCGACTTCCATGGTCGCATCTACGTTGAAGGAGGTTTTGGACAGGTCGTAATTATTCAGGAAACGGATCGCGATCTTGTCGCCTGACTTGATACGATGTGAGTATGTGCTGCCTGAAGTATCGGAACGGTTGATCACGAAAACGGGCTCATCCCCGGAAGGCTTTTCTGCAGGTAAAAGAATCGCATTCCTGTTTTTATAGCTGCAAGAGCTAAAGCCAACCGCAAAAACCAATATGAATATATAGAGGAAAAGTCTGCCCGATGTCAATGAATGATGATATTTCATAATCCTAATGTAGAGTGTGTGCTTACCAAAAATCGTACTGAAATAAAAATAGCTTTATTTTTCATAAAAACCATTATTTCCCTTTTAAATCAAAAAACGAAATTTTCTTTTAAATAGTTTCAATTCCAAGGGAGTCACGACAATCAGCAACAGCATAAAAAAAGCCAGAGTTGATAACAACCTGGCTTTTCATCGGTAGCGGGAGCAGGACTCGAACCTACGACCTTCGGGTTATGAGCCCGACGAGCTACCAACTGCTCCACCCCGCG
>CALNCF010000386.1 GCA_937875035.1 uncultured Sphingobacteriaceae bacterium
TTGGTAGCCACAAGTGTTTCTGTGTTTTTGTTGTAATCCGCTTTATTTCCTTTCAGGATGATCTTCTGGACCGTATCGGTAAAGGTGATATTATTCGTCGCGCGGCCAATCCCTTTCTTACGGTCGTAATACAGGATGTCTCCGCTTAATTTCTTAGACCCGCTTTCGTAATAAGAGTTCCGGGTGAACTGGGCAATATCATTGACCGTATGATAGGTGCCGCTTTCGCTGTACAAGAAATCCTCGTCCGAACGGATCGTTGTGGGACCAAAAAAAGTCGATACTTTGGATTGCGTATTGTATTTCAGCGTATCCGACTTCATGACATATTTCGGATTAGTGAGCACCACATCTTTTTTGAAGAAAGCATCGCTTGTCGCGGCATAATAATAACCGAACACACTCGTCAGCACATTCTCCCCGTTCGTGATCTTGCCTCCCTGTGGATAAGTGGCCAGGCGGTTCCGGGTATCGTAGGTCAGCACTTCCGTGATAAGCACCATATCGTTATGAAGTACCCGCACATTTTTGTTAAAGCGGGCCAGCCGCTGGTTGCCTTCGTAATGCAGGAAATCACCGAACAGGGTGATGCTGTCTCCCTGCTGGATCTTTACGTGCCCGAACGCATCCACGCTGTTTGTTTCCTGGTACAGCAGGGCAGAATCGCAGTAGAGATACACGTTGTCCTGCCGGAAAGAGCAGTTCCCTTTCAGCTTCCGCACCTGTTTATTCCCTATCTTCACAAATTCCAGCACATTGGCGTTGAGCACCTCCACTTGTGTAACCTTTTGGGCAGACAGCGTCAGTGTGCAAAAAACAGCTAAAACAAAGAGAATTCCTTTTTTCACGACGCAAAAATAGCCTATTGAATGAATATTAAATAATTAAATAATTTTGAGCCATCAACCAACGATGCACGAATTTCTTCATCATATTGAGAAAGAATCCCTTTTCACACCCTCACAGCGGATCTTACTGGCTGTAAGCGGGGGGATCGATTCGGTGGTGATGGCACACCTGTTCCATAGCAACGGATTAACGTTCGGAATCGCACATGTGAACTTCCATCTGCGGGGAGAAGAGTCGAATGGTGATGAAGCATTTGCCGCAGCACTCGCCGGAAAATACCGGGTGCCTTTTTACAGCACATCCTTTCAGACAGAAACGATCGCCTCCGAACGGCATATCTCCGTGCAGATGGCGGCACGTGACCTGCGCTATGAATGGTTTGAGCAGATCAGGCTGCAGCACCGCTACGATTATGTGGCAACGGCTCATCATCGCGATGATTCGCTGGAAACCCTGCTCATCAATGCCAGCCGCGGTACGGGCATCAGCGGCCTGCATGGCATCCTGCCTAAACGGGGAACGATCATTCGCCCCATGCTTCCGTACACCCGCAAAGAGATCGAGGCATATGCGCAACAGCATGCGCTGGAGCATCGCGAAGACAGCTCCAACCGTTCCGCCAAATACCTGCGCAATAAGATCAGGCTGGAATTGTTGCCTGGTATGAAAGCCGCAGACGCACAGGCAGAGCAGGCGCTTTTAACTCAGATGCAGCTGGCAAGAGATGCCGAAGCGCAATTGCATACCTATGTTCCCTTGCTCAGGCAGGTATTGCTGCATGAAGACGAGGACCTGGTTACGATCCCTACCAAAGAATTAAAAAAGATAGCACACCTGCATACGATCATCTTTGAATTATTCAGGCCTTACGGCTTCCGCATGAATGTGCTGGAGGACCTGCTCCGCAACCTGGATGCACAACCAGGGAAACGATTCTATTCACACACACACGAGATCCGTACCGATCGCGGACAGCTTGTGTTACGAACGATCCCGGAAAGCGAGGCTGTACACTACTCACTGCCTGAAAGGGAATGCACGGTCAGCCTCGGAAGCTTTGCGCTTGAAAGCAAAATAATCGCTGCCGGGGACTGGAAGCTTTCTCCCGAAAAAACAATTGCTGCGCTGGATTGTCATCTCCTGGAATTTCCGTTGCAGATCCGCCACTGGCGGAACGGGGATCGTTTTATGCCCCTGGGCATGACCCATTATAAGAAGCTAAGCGATTTTTTTACAGATGAAAAATTCTCCTTTCATCAAAAAGAAAATACATTTGTATTAGTTTCGGGTGAAGAGATCGTATGGGTAATCGGTCACAGGATCGACAACAGGTATAAAATACGGCCGGCAACGCGAAGCGTCTATCAACTAAAAATAATTACATGAGCAGCGGTATCTTATTTCAGGAGCGCCAGACTCTGGCTTCGCAGAAGTTCTGGACCACACGAAGATTCGTGCTTGCACTGTTCTGCTTTGCCGCGTACTTTTTTTCCGAAGACCGTAACCGTAAAGATGCCGACCTGTTCCTGGTAGTAGGTACCGGTATTCTCATCATCTCCCTGCTCTTTATTTTCATTACTCATTACCGCACCAAGATCCAGAACGGCAGTGTGATCATCGACGGACTGTGGAGCACCAAGCGGGTGAAGATCGACCTGAACAGCATTATCAGCACCGAGATTGTCCGTTACAGCCCATACCTGATCAATAACCCCGTTTATAATCTTCATAACAAAGGAACGATCCGTTTTTATACCCGCGGAAAATATGCTGTGAAGCTGGTCGACAAGGACGGCCTGGAATACGTGATCGGCTCCCAGGATCCTATTGAGCTCAACAGGGTGATCGCCGAAGTGCTGGCGGGCCGGAAATAAAAAAGCCACACGATCCGTATGGCTTTTTCTCTGTTTATTTTTTCAACCCGATCTCCCGTAAACGTTCATCGAGGTATGCTCCCGCTGTGATATCCGTATATGCTTTCGGATGCTCCGCATCAACGCATGATTCCAGGCAGGTCAGGTCCATATCCGATCTCGGGTGCAGGAAGAACGGCACAGAATAGCGCGAGGTCTTCATCAGCTCACGAGGCGGGTTCACCACACGATGTGTGGTCGACTTCAGCTTATTATTGGTTAAGCGCTGCAGCATATCGCCCACATTCACCACGATATCATCCTGGTGCGCTTTCACCGGGTACCATTCCCCGTCGCGCGTCAGCACTTCGAGTCCGTCGGCGCTGGCGCCGATCAGTAAGGTGATCAGGTTAATATCTTCATGCGCGCCTGCACGAACCGCGTCGGCCGAAAGCGCATCGGGGTTTTCGATCGGGAAATAATGAATGCCGCGAAGAATGCTGTTGCCATTATGAATTTTATCGTCGAAATAATTCTCCGGCAGGTTTAAGTATACAGCGATCGCTCTCAGAATATGCTTACCGGCATATTCGAGCTTCTTATAGGTTTCTTTGGTGATGCGGTTGAACTCCGGCAGCTCATCCACCATGATATTATCCGGGTACTCCTTCTGGATCGGGTCGTTATCCTCGATAAACTGCCCTACCTGCCAAAACTCTTTCAGATCGGGTGTGGTCGAATCCTTCGCTTTCTCACGGCCCTTGCTGGTATAGCCACGCTGGCCGGCCAGCTCCACACGTTCGTACGAAGCTTTCTGCTCATCCGACAGATCGAAGAGCTTCTTCACCTGCACATACAATTCGTTCATGGATTCTTTACTCAATCCGTGATTAGTGATCGTAACAAAGCCCGTTTCATTAAAGGCCTTACCGATATCTTCAGAAAATTTGCTGCGTTGCTCTGCCGAACCATGCAGATACTCGTTCAGGTCGAGACAAGGGATGTTTACTTTTGACATATCCTACAATGTTGTTATGGAGTAAAGATAGGGAATCAGCAAAGATATCCACACACGGTGTGGAAAACATATATCACTGTTAAACAGCGGTCTGTTTACAGATAAATTGGAAAGCGGGGAGCAGGGATGGCCCTGGAGGAATGAAGAAAGCCGGGGCTATAAAGAAGATTTCCCTTCGCGTTTATCGATAGGTGTGTGATAGTCCACCAGCTTGCGTACAAGATCCTGCTGCAGATCCAGCTCTTCTTCACTTTCGAGCGGGAAGCAATGCAGCGCGATCAGCTGCGTCAGCTCAGGTGGTGTTGATTGGTTATCTTTGTTCGAGGGCTTTGTTCTCATATCAATCATTTGGCGGTGTTAATCAAAAATACGACCAAAATGCCCAAAGGATCAATCCGTAAAAGCACGTATTTTGCACAAGTGTTTATACGTAGATAATTTTACAACACACTAAGAATCAATACTATTTTATAATCAGGTCTGTTTTCTCTCCATACATTTCATATTCTCTGTTTTCATAATGGCAGCTCAAAGAATAAGACATTATACCTGCTAAAGAAACGCAGCGAAGCTCCCTTCATTTTTTCCGATCCGCAGAAAACACAGGAGGGAAATGCAAGGAGCACACTGTCTACAGAAAAAGTCAGGGAAGAGGCTCAGCCTTCAAACGGAAATGAGAAATAGAATACCGGGCCTGTATGGCAGCGCTTCCCGCTGATCCATGCCGATGCCATCATCGTGCACCGGGAATAATGTGAAGCCGGGTTCGCGTTACTTGAGGGGCATTAAAATAATCTGCGATTTTTT
>CALNCF010000387.1 GCA_937875035.1 uncultured Sphingobacteriaceae bacterium
AATGCTCAGCAGGTAAGCCTGCCGCGCATCCTGGAAGAGCATAGCCGAGGCTTCGGGACCCAAGTAAAAGGTATGCAGGAGACCGGCTTCTGCCAGGAGGAAGCTGAGCTTTTCGGCCTGGGCAACACCCTTTGCTCCCATCCCGTAAGCCTGCATCATGCGCGTGTTATAGCTAATCACTTCCGGCACCTGTTCGTCAATCTTCGTGGTAACATCCATAGCGGAAGCTTTTTTTAGCTGGCGCCGGATGTTCTCGCTATAGGAAATTCCCTGCAGGTCTTTGATATAGGTATAAAAAACCCGTGTACGGAACCCCGCCCAGGTAAAGGCGCGCACATCCTGTATAGCCGGAGGCAATTTAAAGGTGATGCGTTTGTATTGTTTTTTGAGGGTATCGAGCGCGGCTTTCAGGGCTTTGTTCACCACGAAATCGCGCAAGCCGGAAGGGATATAAAAAGCAGAATAAAAGAAATGTACAGGCAGCAGCAGCTCGGTCTTCGAAGCGTAGGCTATAAAGGCCACGGCCAGCTCGGTCTGGTTGTGCAGCACCGTATAGAAACGCGGCTGCAACCCATATACCTCTGCTACAATGCGGACAAAAGAAGCCTGCTGTGCCCGTGAGTACATCGGTTGAGCAGACCGATACGCTGCCTGCGGACAGTTCGCTCCACTCCTGTTCTGAAATCTCTTTAAGCATAGGGTTCTGCAGTGTACCTTCTTTTTATGGTTTCGTAAAAATAGGATAACCAAACGATAAACGAAATCCATGAGCAAATAATGCTGAGTTCGAACATCCCGTAGGGCTGCCATAGCTCGTTGAAGCCTGCCGACCAGGCCAGGTTGATACACTGAATGATACTGAGCGTGATAAAATATTTCCATTCGGTACGATAGGTTAACAGCAGGAAGGGACTGAACACGAAGAAGGTAAGGGTGTACAGGGCGCAGAGGCTCCACAGCCCGTTGAGATTCCGGAGCCGCTTATAAAATACCCGGAAGATAGAAACAAACAATACCGCGCTGATGACGAGGGCCAGCGTACTGCGCGAAATATACCCTGCCACAAGCGTATCGCCCGGAGGAAATTTCAATTGGGCTTCGGCAAAAACGGCCCACCAGGTATTAAAGGCATTCAGCGAAACAAAGGGGTAACGCCCTGCCGGCGCAAAGGTAGCCTGCAAGGAGGCATAGGGAGTTTCGGAGAACGCAAGGAAGAGCAGGTGCGGGATGATCACTATCAGCAACAGAAGGCCGAACCCTTTCAGCTTGGCAGTCCAGTCGCCTTTCCAGCTAAAAAAGACCAGGGCGAAAACCGGGAGATACAGCATGGCCTGCGATTTAAAGCCCAGGCTGAGCCCGAGCCATAATGCCGCGGCGTTCCATCGCCAGTGATAGGCTTCGTACAGACCGACCGTGATCATGGCAAAGAGGATCACATCAACCTGCCCCCAGGCATAGGCATTGAGGATGATCACCGGGTTAAAGAGAAAGATCATCGTGAGCAGGTTCCGGCGGAAGCTGCGGTGGATCCAGCGGATGAACAGGACTTCGGCCAGGAGGTTGAACAGGCGCAGCACATTGTCGAACGTGAGCGAATCAATGGGGATCGCGAAAAGATGAAACACCTTACCGAAAAAAGAGAGCACGAAAAGATACAGGGGCGGGTAATCACATTCGTAGTGCAGGTCCTGGAACTGGTAGGCAGCGGTGATGCCATACCTCAGCATTTTTTCCGTCCATACTTCGAAGGCGTCGAAGTCGCCTTTATAGCCGGGGGTAAAGAACCAGATCAGGCGACAGCATAAAGCGAACAAGATAATTTTGCTTACTTTAGAATCGCTTTCGAAACAGGTATTAACCCAGGTCGTCAATCGCTGTGTCCATTGGCCGGTGATCATCCAGTTGCAGATTTTATATGTATCAGACTTCGCCACAAAGATTAACATTTCCCCAGGCACTTTACCTGTTTTTCATCGCCGTTTTTTTTATTTTCATGAATGGCTATTCGGTGAATGCCGGCGATCATGAAGAGTATCTTCCGCAGATCTACCGTC
>CALNCF010000388.1 GCA_937875035.1 uncultured Sphingobacteriaceae bacterium
TGAAGCAGGTACAGGAAGCCGGTGAAGGCTCCCGTATCAACCCCTAAGATCCCGTTACAGATCAGGTGATCGGAAATACGTGCCAGCTCCATGATGATGACACGGAGGTAATCTACCCGTTTAGGAGTTTGTACACCCAGCAGCTTTTCTACCGTTAAATGCCAGCCGAAATTATTGATCGGCGATGAGCAATAGTTCAAACGGTCGGTTAAAGGTGTGATCTGGTAATAAGGGCGGTGTTCGGCAATCTTTTCGAATGCCCGGTGAATATAGCCGATCGTAGATACGCCACTGACGATACGCTCTCCGTCCATCTCCAGAACGTTCTGGAACACCCCGTGTGTGGCAGGGTGAGTCGGACCAAGATTCAGCGTCGTGGTTTCTCTCTCTAATTCGTTTTCTCCTAATTGTATGTGAGCCATACCTTATATTTTTGGATCATGAATACGTTCGGGTTTAACAGGCCTTCCGGTATTCAGAAATGTATATTCTATCTATCTTCCGAAATAACTGTCGTTCTTATCGATCCGGTTCGGGTCTTCCAGCGGGTATTCCTTACGCATCGGGAACGCAACCATATCGTCTACGTTCAGGATCCGTTTCAGGTTAGGATGTCCTTCAAACTTCACCCCGAAGAAATCGTAGGTTTCTCTTTCCATCCAGTTAGCTGCTGAGAATAATTTCGTAGCTGTGGCGATCACGGGTTTGTCTTCCGGCAGGATCACCTTGATGCGCACACGGAAATTATGGACCAGGCTGTGCACATGGTACACCACCACGATCTGCTTATCATCCGGGTAATGTACGGCACAAAGATCCGTAAGGAACTGCATCTGGAAATCCGGGTGAGTGTACAGGTATTCCAGCACCTGCATAATATTTTCCCTGGTCGCTGTGAAGGTCAGCAATTGATAGGGCTGCTCGAAGCGGCTGAGGCCGTTGCCGAATTTCCCCTGTAATTCGTTGATGATATGTTCTGTAACGATTGCCATCTTATTGGATTCCGTATTGAGCCAGCAGTTCCTGGTACTGCGGCTGGTTTCTTCTTCTTAACGGTTCATTCTTTACCAGGTCCTGGATACGGTTAAAGCCATCGATAATGGCTTCCGGACGCGGAGGACAACCCGGCACGTATACGTCCACCGGGATCACTTCGTCTATACCCTGCAATACGCTGTATGTATCGAATATCCCGCCGGAAGAGGCGCAGGCGCCTACGGCGATCACCCAACGGGGCTCTGCCATCTGTAAATATACCTGGCGCAGCACCGGACCCATCTTTTTGGCAATGGTACCCATTACCATTAACAGGTCGGCCTGGCGGGGTGAAAAGCTTGGTCTTTCGGAGCCGAAACGGGCAAAATCATAGTGAGAGCCCATCGTAGCCATAAATTCGATCCCGCAACATGAAGTTGCAAACGGAAGCGGCCATAATGAATGGGAACGAGCAAGCCCGATCACCTTGTCGAATCGGGTAGCAAAGAAACCAGCGCCTTCGATACCGTCGGGCGCGTCAACCAGTTTAACTTCACTCATAGGAATGTCTTTAAATTAAAAACTCATCCCGAAAAAAAGCGGAATGAGTTGCAAATGTATAATATTATCTTGGTTTTAAGCCTTAACCGCGCGGGTTTTTTGCTTATTTATTCCCAGTCTAAAGCACCCTTTTTAACCACATAAAACAAACCGGCCAGCAGAAGTCCGATAAACACGAACATCTCTATAAAGCCCTGAAAACCAAACTCCCGGAAATTAACCGCCCAAGGGTACATAAAAATCACCTCGACATCAAATAATACGAAGAGAATAGCCACCAGGAAGTACTTTACGGAGATCGGCGAACGGGCATCGCCCTGCTGCTCGATACCGCACTCAAAGTTCTCCAGCTTGTCGGCCGTACGGCGCTTAGGACCGATCAGGTGGGTCATCACCATCGTCATCGCAACGAAGCCTAAGGCTGCCAGGATCTGTAATACGATCGGGAAATAATCGGAAGGAACACTGATGTTTTGCATACTTGATTAAAATAAGAGATGCCATCCTGTTGTGTTGAAGATGGCATCTCAATACCTGACAAAAGTAAAAAATTATTTCAATTGGCTTAACACATCTTTCGCCTGCTTATCGCCCGGTTCCAGCTCCAGGATCTTCAGCCAGTATGTCTTAGAGGTAGCCTTGTCGTTTGCCACGCTAAAGTAATAGTCGCCCATATAACGGTAAGCCTCTATGAGGTCTCTGCCGTTCTTCTTAGGATCGTATTTGGGGTCCGCCAGGGTCAGCTCAATAAACTTATCGTAGTATGGCTTGGCCAGGCCATCGTTCTTGTTGTCTTCCGCATCGATAATCGCGTTGTTTCTTCCCCTGTATAACCAGGCTGTCGCGAAATCGTCCTTGATGCTGATCAGGTTTGCAAAAGCGCTGTCGGATTTCACATTTTCCTTACCGAAGTAATAAGCACGGCCGATAAAGAAATAATCCACGGCAGAAGGATTTTTACCTTCTATTTTCTGCTCGTAAGCCACTGCCGACTCATTGTATTTTTTCATGGAGAAATAGGCGTCGGCAAGATCACCGTAAAGGTCTCTGTCTGCGGTATCCATCTCCAGGGCTTTCTGAATATTGGTGATCCCCAGTGAATCCTGCTTGCTCTTTACCTGTAATTTACCCAGGTATGAATAATCGGAAGGAAGGATCTTGCGCGGGTTCATACTGAAAAATTTATTCATCGCATTCAGACCGGCAGGGTAATCCTTGATCTCATAAGAGGCATAACCCAGCAAACGGTAGATCACGTAATCCGTTGAATCTCTTTTCACGATCTCCTTGATCAGGTCGGAAGACTCCTGGTATTGCTTTCCAAGGAACAGGAAACGTGCATAACGCAGCTGAGAGTTCAGCGATTTATCGGTCAGCTCCATGTATTTTTTATACATCTCCACCGCGCTTTCATAACGTTTCGCGAACAGCTCCAGCTCGCCGTATTCACGATAGATCGGAGGGTAGTTCGCATCAATGCTGATCGCTTTTTCAAAAGCGGCCTTCGCTTCCTGGTAGTTCAGGGCACGTGTATAAAGCTTACCTGTACGCACGTACGCCTTCACGTAGTTCGAGTTAATCTTCAGCGCTTCGTTATAGAATTTCACCGCGTTCGATCCATCGTTCTGCTCCAGGTACACATCACCAATAGCTACATATACTTCAGGGTTCTGAGGCTCGAGCGTTTTCGCACGACCCAGGTAGATCAGCGCATCCTGGAAATTCTTCTTTCCAAGCTCGGTGTATGCTTCGCCAATGTATAAGAGTGTTTTATAATCTTTTCCTAATGAGATGCCTGCTGCTTTTTCGAATTGAGCTTTTGCTTCCGCATCGTTTCCGCTGTCGAACGCAAGTGCGCCCAACCCTACGATATTCAATGAAGAATTCGCGTTTACCTGCAAGCCACGGTTAAAATAAAACCGGGCAGAATCTACATTTTCCTGCTTAAAGTAAACCTTTCCCAGGTAATAGTAGTTCGCTGCGTCTGCAGGATTAGACTGGATCAACGATTGAAAAATTTTACGGGCATTTTCGTATTGTTCCACTTCAATCGCCCGGATGCCTTGCAGGGCATCCTGCGCTTTCACTAACGAAACCGTACTAAACAAAATCCCTGCTGCTAAAACTAATTTTCTCATAGTATACTTTTTCTCGAATTAATATTCCCGTCTATTGACACAGGTGCGGAAATATGGTTTAAAAATGGTACTCGTACTTATTTTTTATCTACTTGAACTCTACAATTCGGATCGGAGCCATGGTTGGAACCAGTCCTGATTTAAGGATGATCCGTTGTCCTTTATCACCAGCTATAAACGACGCGAAACCCGTAGCAAGCCCGGTCCTGGGCTCACGACTGATCGTGTATACGCTTCTTGTCAATGCATACTGGCCTGTGGCAATGTATGCCTGGTATGGCTGGTAGAAGCTGTCATCTCCCTTTTCACCCTTCTCCGCTTTTACTCCCATAACCGTGATATTGTTCTTAAAAGTGATCGCAGATGAATCATCGCGGTCACTGATCCAGTTAACACCAATAATGCCAATTGCGTTGGGGGTCTTGCTCACATAATCAATTACCTCTTCATTCGACTTAAATGCGTACATATCGCTGGTTTCCAGCTTTTCCATTCCTGCCAGCTCCGTTAAGTAACGCACGGTGCTGCTGCTTTTATTATCGAAAACGGGAATAATTTTCCCCAGCTTAGACTTCGGGTTCAGATTGCCCCAGGAAGTGATCTCTCCTTTAAGTAATTCTTTGATTTGATCTACCGTAATGTTGGAATCCGGGTTCGACTTGTTGATCACGAATGTAACGGCATCGGTAGCTATCCGGCTCGACCGGGTGGTGATCTGGATCTTCTTAAAGTAAGCCAGCTCCTGCTCATTCAGCTCCCGGCTTGCAACGATCAGAATAGCGCTGTCATTCAGGAAATCGTTGAACACTTCGGTTTCCGGCTTATAGGTCACATGGATCTGCGCTTTAGGATAGGTTACTTCAAATACCTGTTTTTCCGCATCCACGATCGACATAAACGTTTCATCAGCCGATACCTTGATCTCCCCTGAGCTTGTTGTGCTCAGCACCTTACCGTTCTTATCGGTATCGGAGCAGGAAAAAATAAAAACACATGACACCAGTAAGAGGCTCATGTTCCATATATTTTTTTTCATAACGGTTTAATTTCGGAGTGAACGGATAATGCGCATCAACCTGAAAAGCGCATATATAATAAACAGAACCCCAAGCGCAACCTTAATCGATGTTGGATAATCGTTGAGAAGGGTCGGAACCGCTAACAGGGACACGCCGATGGCGAGGTATATTAAAAACATTAAAATGCCGAAAACCGCAAACATATTCTCACGAATCGTTCTTGTATTTTCGGCATTTTCTTTATTCATTTCCAAAAGGAAAACAAGGTTACATTAAACGGAACTTAACCGGAACTGTGTAATACACAGGTACTGAACGTCCGTTTTGTTTACCCGGAGTAAACTTAGGCAGGGTCTTCACTACACGGATCGCCTCTTCTTCCAGTCCACCACCCACTCCGCGCAATACTTTCACATTCCCTACTTTTCCTTCTTTATCAACTACGAACTGCAAGTAAACCGTACCATCAATGCCGTTTTCGCGGGCAATACCAGGATAAACGATCTTGCTTTGAATGTATTTGATCAGGGCTGCTTCGCCTCCCGGGAATTCCGGCATTTGCTCTACAGACAGGAATGGCTTCTCATCTTCTTCGATCACATTGCCCGTTCCATCTTCCAGTCCGCTCAGATCCACTTCTGCATTCGGATCACCTTCCACTGTTTTCTGACCCGCATCTACTTCCTGCAGCTTTTCCTGTGTCGGAGGTGGTTCATCCGGTACTTCCTGGTCAGGCTTGATCACCGGAGGTGTAAACTTCACCGTAGACTTCAACGGAGGTGGTGGCGGAGGAGGAGGTGCTACAGGTTCCTTTTCATCAACCGGAGGTGGCTCTTCCAGCATATTCGCCTGGTCAACAGGCACCACGCGCTCTTCAGGGATCACTTCAGAGAGCAGTCTTGCAATTAACGGTGCGCTAACAGCCAGTGAAAACACAACGATCGCAAATACAATACCGAGCACCGCATTCTTCGCATAGCTTTTGCGGATCTGGTATGCTCCATATTCTTTATTTCTTTTATCGAAAACAATATCAATCCACTTGTTTTCGTATAAGTCAATTTTTCCAGCCATATTCCTGACAGATTATAAATTATAATGGTGTCTTATCTAACATTTCCAGTTCCACCGGCGTAATATCAACGATCGCGTAACGACCAATATTGCAAATGTTCATTTCGTCCAGAATGTCCACCAGGTTTTTGTATTTAGATTCATCGTCGGCTTTAATGATAACGATCAATCCGTTCTTATACGATTTTATAGCTGATACTTTCGCTCTGTATTCGTCCTCTGTAAGCTTGTTCTCTTTGAACTCATTCCTGTATACAGGAATTGAATCGACAGCGGAGTTACGCGCGCGGTTTTCCTGAAGAAGCACAGCGCGGATACCACCTTTACCAAAATTGGTAACCTGTGGTGTTTCTGGCTGTCCGTCTTTCATGAAATAGTATACAATCTTGTTTTCTTTTGTTAACAGGATGGTCATTGCCTGGGATTCCTTGACCTTTGTCTGATCTTCATCAGTCATGTTATCCTCCTTCACCGGCATATTGATCTCCATCGTTTGCGGCTTGTTCATCGACGTGGTTAACATGAAGAAAGTGATCAGGAGGAAGCCCAAGTCTACCATGGGTGTAAAATCCACCCGTGTAGAAAGCTTTTTGCCTCTTTTCTTGCCACCTTTTTTATGTCCGCCGCCACCGCCGGCTTGTATTTCTGCCATATTCTCAAATACTATTATTCAGCTGTTTCAAGACTGGTGATCAAATTGAATCGGTTAACTTTTTTCTCCTGTAATGTAGCGATCACTCGCTTCACGATCGGATAGTTGGCATCTCCGTCACCTTTAATAGCAACTCTCAGGTTCTTGTTGGTAAAACGAGCTTGCAATACCCAGTCGGCCAGCTCATTGTTCAATGAGTCGCATGGGATTCCCGGTTGAGGGAAGGTTTTACGCTGCTCTGCATCCGCATCCAGATACTGAGGTAGATTTTTAACCGGCACACCGAATGCGCTCAGCAGAGAGAACTCTTGTTTCTGAGCAGGTGTAAAGGTCATGTTATATTTCTTTGCTACTTTATCTAACAATTCCACGCGTTTCTCCTGGTTATCCATACTGAAGAATACCCGTCCGTCCTTATCGATGGTCAATTGTAAGATGTCTGTTTCAGGTAATTTAATTTCCGAGATAGAAGATGGTGTTGTTACCAGCACCGGCTCATCCGGTTTAAACTTTGTTGCCAACATAAAAAATGTAAGAAGCAGGAACGCGATATCCGTCATAGCGGTCATATCTACGCTCGTACTTTTACGTGGTAATTTTACTTTGCCCATTTTTTATATTGTTATAAAATGAATAATCGAGTTAATTCTGTTGTTCCGTACTAACTGATTATTTATGTTTTTCAGCAAAAGTCTGGATGATGCTGTATCCGCCTTCGTCGATCGCGAATGTGATATAGTCGATCTTGGTCGTGAACACGCTGTACATGATCGTAGCCAGTGCCGAGTTACCGATACCCAGGGCCGTGTTGATCAAGGCTTCAGAGATACCGTTCGCAAGAGCGACAGAGTCAGGAGAACCTGCGGTTGCAAGCGCCGAGAACGCCTTGATCATACCAATTACCGTTCCTAAGAGGGCGATCAGGGTTGATACAGAAGCCATCGTAGCGATAACCACTAAGTTTTTCTCTAAACCAGGTAATTCAAGGTTGGTAGATTCTTCAACTTCTTTCTGGATAGCCAGGAGTTTTTGCTCCTTATCCATATCAGTCGCCGTTTCCATTTCTTTGTATTTAATCAAAGTAGAACGCAGTACGTTTGCTACAGATCCTTTCTGGATATCGCATTCTTTGATCGCTGCATCTACGTTGTTAGCCTGCAGGTGTACTCTGATCTTTCTAACAAAAGCTTCTGCTCTTCCTTTTCCGGATGCTTTAGAGATCGTTAAGAATCTTTCGATTGAGAACGTGATGGTCATTAATACTAATGAAAGAAGGATCGGTACGATGTAACCACCTTTGTAAACCAGTCCGAGAATGTGTCCCGCACCTTCGCTCACCGGGTGATTGTTCGGGTCGTTACCTTCAAAGTTTGAAGGATTACCCATCACGAATGTGTAAATCAGGATCCCAACGACTACACACATTGGAATTACGATTGATGCGAACATGGAACTTAATCCATTTCCTTTTTCAGCTTGTGCTGGAGCTACTTTTGCCTCGTTTGCCATTTGTTTAAGCTATTAGTTTTTTAAAGTTTTTTCATTAACGCTGTTCCTGCAAAAAAAATTGCCTTTTTTTAAACAGAGCGTACAAAAATATCATTTTTGGCTAATAAAAAAATTTTTAGCCGATTTATTAACCTAAAATTAACACCATAGGGCAAAATAGCGCTATATAGTGAATTTTGCTGTTTTTGAACCGATTAGAAAGGTAGTATATCATCCTCTCCCTCGTTGCTGTTCAGCTCGAACGAGCGGGAAGCCATCATGGCATTTTCCTCCGGCCTGCCCTGCGCCGAACCGTCTGCCTTTTCTATTCTCCAGGCTACAATATTGCTGATATAGTCTTTTTCGCCTGTTTTCTTGGTGTAGGGTCTTCCGGTAAGATTAAAAGAAACCTTCACCTGGTCTCCCACGCCATAATTATCGATAATGTTACATTTATCCTGGTTCAGCTGGAACTTCACATATTGAATATATCCCTTGTCATCTACTTCCAGTACGAATTCTCTCTTCTTAAACTTCTCGGTGATCTGCTGTGTACCGAAAACATCATAAACTTTTCCTTGAATTTCTAACGCCATTGTCGATTGTGTTTTAATTATATCTGTCAAATCTATTTATTTTATCCGATGAAAAGAATAAGAAACCCCGGTGCTTTCGTTCAGCACCGGGGTTTCTGTGATTATCTGCCAGGGATAGCGCCTGTTATCGGTCAGGCAGCTACTGTTGTTTTCGGAGCAGCAGCCATAATCTCTTCGCTCGCGCCATCTGCATATTGCGCAAAGTTCTTTACAAATGCAGCGGCCAGCTCATTGGCTTTCGCATCGTATACCGCTTTATCTGACCAGGTGTTACGCGGGTTCAGAATTTCAGCAGGCACATTCGGGCAGGAGGTCGGCATTTGTAATCCGAATACCGGGTGAGCCTCGTAAGTAACCTGGTCGAGCTCGCCGTTCAGCGCCGCAGTGATCATAGCACGGGTATACGATAATTTCATACGTGAGCCTACACCGTAAGGACCACCTGTCCAGCCAGTGTTAACCAGCCATACATTCACATGGTTGTCTTTCATCTTCTTACCCAGCATCTCCGCATATTGCGTCGGGTGCAGTGGCAGGAATACCTTACCAAAGCAGGCTGAGAACGTGGTTTGCGGCTCGGTTACCCCGGCCTCTGTACCCGCTACCTTCGCCGTATATCCAGAGATGAAATGATACATGGCCTGTCCGGCATCCAACCTGGAGATCGGAGGCAATACACCGTAAGCATCGCAGGTAAGGAAGAAAATATTTTTAGGAGTGCCGGCAATCGACGGCTCCACAGCATTGCTGATATGATGGATCGGGTATGCCACACGGGTGTTCTCTGTTTTAGAGATGTCGCTGAAATCGACTGTTGAAGTGCCTTCATAGCATACGATATTTTCGAGCAGGGCGCCGAACTTGATCGCATCCCAGATCTGGGGCTCTTTTTCCTGGGTCAGGTCCACGCATTTCGCGTAGCATCCGCCTTCCAGGTTAAACACGGAGCCATCACCCCAGCCATGCTCGTCGTCGCCAATCAGGCCACGGTTCGGATCGGCAGAGAGTGTGGTTTTACCCGTACCCGACAAACCGAAGAAGATCGCGGTGTCGCCATCCTTACCGATGTTTGCCGAGCAGTGCATAGAAAGTACGTTCCTGTTATGCGGAAGCACATAGTTCAATACACCGAAAATTCCTTTTTTGATCTCACCTGTATATCCTGTACCGCCGATAAGAATGATCTTACGGGTAAAGTTCAGAATGGCGAAGTTATGCTGGCGGGTTCCATCAATAGCCGGGTCAGCTTTAAAGCCCGGAGCATTGATGATCGTCCATTCGGCTGAGAAGTTTTCGATCTCGTTACGGGTCGGACGTAAGAACAGGTTGTTTGCAAAGATGTTATGGTACGCGGTTTCGGTCACCACACGGATGTTCATGCGGTATTCAGGATCTGCGCAGGCATACGCATCGCGTACGAAGATCTCTTTACCATATAGATACGCGCATACCCGGTCGTATAATTTATCGAATTTAGCAGAGTCGAACTTAATGTTCACATCACCCCACCAAACAGAATCTTCAGTAGTTTCATCACACACAATAAAACGGTCTTTCGGAGAACGCCCGGTAAACTCTCCGGTATCGGCGGCTAAAGCGCCTGTATCTACTAATGTGCCTTCACCGCGGTTAACGGCTTCCTCCACCAGTTCGGCAGGGGTTAAATTCCAATATGCTGCTGCTACATGTTTTAAACCCAGATCGGCAACAGTAGCGTTTTTTGCCCGGAATCCAAATTCGTTATTCATATGTTGTATTAAGCGTTAGTTTTTGAAACAAATAAGGCGACAAAAATAAATAAAATTAATGATGAATTATCAATTTATGATGAAGGGAGGGCTTTAAGAGGGTTTTAAGCCGGTCAATTATCCCTTGTCGAAACGGCTGTACGACCCGGTTCCTGACCAGATCAGGGGTTAGCATACAAACACATGTATTACAAACGCTCAGGCCTATTTACAGAAGTTATTACAGAAAGAAAGAGCGTTTTCACTGTATCAGCAGGGATGTCGGTTCGGGATTGATGCCAGCCTGCTGGCATATTTTTTTAACCATCTGTGTACAATCTTTGTCCGGATACCGGCACCAAAGAGCTTAACCTAAAAAATAAGATCATGAAAGCACAAGACAGTATACAGCAAACCTCTGTGGCTTATGGTGTTACAACGGGCATCCTGTTTATCGCCTATTTCCTGGCCATGTCTGTATTCGGGTATATCGAACACCTCGAATTCAGCCTTTTCAATGTGATTATCCTGGTGTTTATGTCTAACTATGCGCTTAAGCAGGCTTTTAAGGACAGCAACCGTAGGCTTATCTTCCTGGAGATCTTCGGCCTGTGCATACAGCTTTCGGCCATTGCCTTCGCCATCATGGCGGTCTTCCTGTATGTCTATCTCCGCTTCTGGAATCCTGGCTTCATGGAATATCTTTCCGCGCATGCCCCTATGGGAGCCTACCTGAATCCTGCCGGGATCTGCTTATTCCTGCTGATACTGGGCGGGGGGATATCGGTTATCGTAGCCTTTATACTCGAACAATACTATAAACGCAAAACCCCGGAGAACGGGGCTTAAAATGATGCTGACATAGAAGCAGGCCTGTTAACCGCCTGCTTTCTTCGCTTTATATCCGTCTGCGAGGAGCAGGGCCATCACCTTATCCCTGAAATCTCCCTGTATCAATATTTCCCCATCTTTCGCACTGCCTCCCACACCACACTTGGTTTTCAGCTTCTTTCCCAGGCTCTCCAGGTCTTCCCGGCTACCCTTAAAACCGGTGATCAGGGTCACCGCCTTGCCACCTCTTTGCTTCCTGTCCAGCTGCACCCGCAGATTCTGCTGGTTATTAGCAAGGGTTTCCGGGCTTTCTTCCCGGTCAAACTGGTATTCAAAATCAGGATCGGTAGAGTATACCACGCCCTGTATATTCTTGTTTTTTTTCGACATCAGGCAACGATCATTTGAAGGGACAGAGGCAATACCTGTATCCGTATTTCACCATTCATCCATTTTGGCTCTCCATCGAGGTGTATAGCCCCATCGGCAGGCCGTTCAATATGTATATTCTTTCCGCGATATATCTCTACGTACGAAGACTTGTCAGCGGTATTTGTAAACATGCGGAGGGCCAGCGAAGGGAACACATACCAGGGAAAGGGCTTTACAATCACCAGGTCAAGCAGCCCGTCCTTTACATCGGCGCGCGGCGCGATATGCGCATCGTTTCCGAATTGCGAGGAGTTGGCCACGCTCAGCATAAATGCCTTTCGTTCGATCAGCTGATCATCAATATTTATTTTGTAAACGGATGGCTTATATTTAGAAAGCTCACGGAAAGTCGTTTTAATATAGCCGCTGAAACCCCTGGTCTTATTCGAGGCAAATTGCTGGCTGATATGCGCATCAAAGCCCATCCCCGACATATTAAAGAAGTAATCATTGTTGAATTTCGCGGCATCGATCCGGTCTGTTTTCAGGTTGTTGATGAGCACGAGCGCTTTTACCGGCGACATCGGGATATGAAGTGAGCGGGCCAGGCCATTACCCGATCCGAAGGGCACTACTCCCATAACCACACCTGTATCCATCACCCCTTTAGCAACCTCGTTCACTGTGCCATCACCCCCTACTGCGATCACGATATCATACCCGTCTTTAACAGCCGCTTTCGACAGCATATAGGCGTGCTCTACCCTTTCAGAATAGCTGATACGAAAATCAAAACGGCTCCTGTCGATCACCTGTTCGATATACTCGGGCATCCGCTTTTTGTTTTTACCACCGGATATTGGATTGATAATAAAGAGTATCTTCTTTTTCAATTTCCTGTAAGTTTATTTTCCGACATCCGTGTATTGTATACCTGGATAAAGGCTTTGATCTTTCTCTCAAGGTTTGCTGTTACCTCCGGCTCCGCACCGATTATATCTTCTTTCAGTAAAGGATCGGTATGATAACGGTATAATGCCATTGGCTTTCCATCGGAAAACGACATCGCATAGGTCGAGTCCAGCACCTGGTACACACCATTCAGGTATTGCACCGCAGCCTGGTATTTTCTCGGGCTGAA
>CALNCF010000389.1 GCA_937875035.1 uncultured Sphingobacteriaceae bacterium
TTCCTCGCTCTTCTCCGGAAACGCATTCCGGAGATTCATCTCCACAACCTTCCGGCGATACCTGGTTACATGGAACAGCAGGAATATCAGCAGGTCGGAGATGAGGTACAGAACAGCCAGGGGGAGGAGCGATAAAAGGTACAGGCACCCGATCCCGGCGTACGAAGCCAGTCGTTTAATCATTAAAATCCTGGTCTAATTGTCCGCCGTAATTCATGTCGTTCAACTCTTTATCATTCTTCGGGTTGTTGATGTATGATCTCAGCAATAGCTTCTGTTTCCACTGCGGCTCATTCTTTTCTCCGTTCACATTCGAGTGGAGCAGCACGAGCTCATTAGGGATATTGTCCGGGCTGTAGAATACGAACCGGCGGTTGCGTTGAGTGCCGGCGGTTTCGTAGCGCCAGATCTCGTAAGGGAAGGTCATGCTTTCGATCTCACCGGTTTTAATAGCATTCGGCGGACCGTATTTCAGGTACACGATGCCCCGGTCGGTATCGTAACCTTTAGTGAACTGGGAGCTGTATGCCACATTCACTTTCCGTACTTCGAGCAGGTATTTTTCCCAGGCGTTCTCGGCATTGGCGCCTTCACGCTTCTGCCAGAAATATACCAGGTATTGCTGCATCCGGGTGAGGTCTTTATTCGCTAATACGGTCTTGGTATAATTTCTTTCCTGGGAATTAGAGATGGCATTGAGCGACAAGATGTTCTCGCGCATCTGCTCGTAATTATACTTGCTGGCAAAGGTGTTGTTTACATCGATGTTGTCCACATCTTCCATTTTGAAATTCAGCGCTTTATTGCTTCGCTGAATAAAGCTGCGCTGGGCGGTGACCACTTCGTTGTTGCGGTTCCTTAATTCGACCACCACATTGTAATTGCCGCTCGCGAGCTGGGTAATGTTGAACTCTCCGAAGGCTACGATCACATCCTGCGCCTGGATCTTTTTAGACTGGTTATAGCCGCCCAGCTTTTCATTGCTTTGCGCGTTCTCCAGGAAATAGCTTAACAGGTAAGATTCGCCGGGATTCAGCTTTGCGGTATTATAGATCTCTGCATAGAAGATCAGCTTTTCGATGGTGCCGGGATAAAAGTTGTCGACCATGGGTGCCATGTCAAAGCCATTCCGGGCATAAGGGTTCGTGCTTTTGGTACTGGGTGTATACGATTCGATCAGGGCGATATCAGAAGAGAGGATTTTGGTATCTGTATATTCAATATGAACCGGCTGCCTGAGCGAAGATTTATTCCCCGGCATATTATTATCTGTGATGTCCATTTCGAGCACATAATCGCCATTGTTCAGCGCTGCACGTTTCTGATCCATAAAGTTAAAGGTGATATTGCTGGTGTCTGCCACTTCCGGGGTAAGAAGGTTGTACTTGTCGGCATGTACGATCTGGCCGTCTTTTTTATAGACGGTGGTGATCTGTATGCTTCCTTCAAATTTCCCGTTTCGTTTCTTTACGTAGCTTACCGATGATCCTCTTACAGACAGGTTGGTTTCAATGTATGGCTTGTTGTCGGGGGTGCTGAAGCTGGCGTATGAAAATACGGCTTGCAGCGATTTTGCATAGGTGCCGGGCGTAATGAAGCTCAGCAGGCCTATAAATAAGATGAACTTTTTCATTTCTTTAAAGTGTTTATATTTTTCAAGGTAGATGGTACGGGTATATCTGTTGTACTGAAAAACAGGCATATCCGGTTTTAACATGCCAATATAGCTGTTTTTTCGGAAAATAGTCCGATTTTAGCCCCTGATTTTATCGACAGGAATGATTATACCCGCACCTGCACAGCCGTGTGTCTTACCCTTGTTTTACCTGGCTCCATGGCCTTATTACCGTTACCTGTTCAGTGGCGAAAGGGTAGTGATCGACACGCACGAGCATTATGTAAGGCAAAGTTACCGTACCCGTTGCGAAATACTGTCGCCACAGGGCAGGCTGGACCTGGTGATCCCGGTGCATGGCAGGCGGGGTGGAACCGTGCAGGATACCCGGATCGATTATTCGGAGAACTGGCAGCAGAAGCATTGGCGCAGCCTGGTCAATTTTTACCGTACCTCGGCGTTCTTCGAGTTTTATGAGCCTTATTTCCAGCGTCTTTACAGTCGGAGAGTGGAACTGCTGTCGGAGTGGAGCCTGGAACTGCTCGACCTGAGCTGTAAGCTGCTGAAGCAGCCGACCGCCTATGAGCTAAGCGCCACATATATAGAGCCGGGAACGGGTATTACCGACCTGAGAGGGTATTTCAATCCCCAGAACAGGGAAGAATGGAACCGGAAGGAGCAGGTCTACTTCCAGGTATACCAGGATAAGGCCGGTTTTAATCCCGGCATCAGTATTGCAGATATGCTGTTTAATCTTGGACCTCAGGCTATAAAGTTTATAAAATGACCGGAACATACATTTTTAAATTCCCTGTTTTAAAATCGACAAACATTTAACATCTTTGTCCCCAAGAAAATATCAACCAGTACAACTTATTTAACTAATTATGAAGAAAACAAAATTTTTTGCGCTGATGTTAATGGGATTAACAACAGTATCGGTTATGTCGTCTTGCCAGAAAGATGATGAGGATCCAACTCCTGTAACTCCGGTTACTTACGGTGCTATCACCAAGTATAACACAAAATTAATGGGTGGACAGACTAACACTACTGTTGGTAGCTTCTTCTCTACTCAAAACGGTTTAGTGTACGGTGAAGCTGCTGCAGGTGCAGATACTACAATCCAAAGAAGAGTTGACCTGGTTTATTTCTACGGAACTACAAACCATGCAACAATCGCTGCTCCAAGCGATGCTGATGCACAGGATGCGCACAACCAAAGCAACGGTGCTGACGAGCTGAAAAACTGGACAATCAAGAACGCTACAACTTTCAAAACAACTGCACTTTCTGCAGCTGATTTCGTAGCATCTGCTAATGATTCATTAGCGATCTCTGCTTTGTCAGGTGGCGCTACTTTATCTAAAGTAAATGAGCTGGTTGCCGGTCAGGTAGTTGCTTTCCAAACTGCAAAAGGTAAAAAAGGTTTATTCCATGTAGTGTCTGTTGACGGACAAACTGGTCTTGACCGTTCTATCACTATCAACGTATTGGTACAACAATAATCTATTGCTGAACAGCATATAAAGAAACCCGCCTTGTGCGGGTTTTTTTGTTTTTAACGCCGGGCAATCGAATGATATTTATTGTATTTTAGCCACATCATGAAACAACGTGACGATATCTTATTTGATCTGGAAAAGATCGAGGACCTGCTGGGTGGCGAGCCCGCGGAGCTGCAGCTTTTCCTGGAAGACCTGCATGCTTCCGAGATCGCTAAGATATTGGAGCTGCTTCCGCAGAAGAAGCGGAGAAAGATCATCAGCCTGCTTCCCGTAGAAGTATCGTCGGAGGTGATCTCCGAAATGGACCCGGAGTCGCACCCTGAGGAGCTGCTGGAGGATCTGAACCATGAGCTCGTTTCCAATATTGTGGAAGAGCTTTCATATGATGATGCCACGGACATTGTATCCCAGCTTTCGGAAGAGAAGCGGGATGAGATCCTGGATCGCATCGACAAGGAAGACGCGGCAGAGATCCGGAAGCTTTTGACCTATCATGAAGATACAGCGGGTGGCCTGATGACCACCGAGCTCATCAAAGT
>CALNCF010000390.1 GCA_937875035.1 uncultured Sphingobacteriaceae bacterium
GTTCGAGAACCATACACGCTTTGCCCATACCTCAAAGGCTTTATATTTAGCCGATTTCTTGTCACCCTTATACGTCGTATAGATCACCTCGTTCATCTTACGGATACGCAGGTTATGCTTATACTTCTGATCGTACAGGATATCGCGGCCGGCAAGGCCCGCTTCATACAGATAATACAAAAGCTCTTTCTGCTTCGGGGAGAGATCCTCGAAACCTTCCACCCGGTAACGAAGCACTTCCAGGTCGCTGAAACGCTCCGCCGATACTTCAAAGGTTTTCACAGGCGCTTTCTGTGCAAAGGCCGGCTCTGCTGCCGACATGATGGCTACAGAAGCCCCTGTCATAAATAAATGACTGATTTTCATTGTAAGTTATTATTGATGATGAACAAACCTACATAAAAGCAGGTAAACAGGCAATGGCCGCAGGGCCTCCTGTGTAACGATTTGAGGGCAATTGCCGGATCGGGAATGTCTGTTATTTTTGTAGCGGACAAACAACAGCACCTATGCAAAAACTACTTCTTATTCATGGAGCCATCGGTTCCGCAGATCAGTTCCAGTTATTGAGCGGGCAGCTCAGGGATGATTTTGAGATACACACCCTTAATCTTCCCGGGCACGGAAAGGATCCCCGTATCGACCAGCCATTCACCATCGCAGCGTTCACCGCTTATGTACACGAATGGATCGCGCAACGGTTCAGCGAACCCATTTCCATATTCGGCTACAGCCTCGGCGGCTATATCGCGCTGAACCTGGCCGCGCTGCATCCTGAACAGGTGCACAAGGTGATGACCTTCGCTACCATCTTCGGATGGAATGAGCAGGTAGCCGCTGCACAGGTAAAGCTTCTGGACAGTGAAAAGATCAAGCAAAAAGTGCCCGCTTTCGCGCAGCAATTAAGCGACACCCATGGCGCGGAGAAATGGGAACAGGTGTTGCAGAAAACCGCGGGCATGCTCATTCATTCCGGACAGGCTCCCCTGCTTACACCCGAAGTGCTTGGCGGCATTCATCACCGCGTATGTATCACGACCGGCGACCGTGACCAGGCCGCAACACCCGAAGACAGCCTTACCGCATACCGTGCCTTACCACAGGCCGATCTCATGGTGCTCCCACGCACGGTACACCCCATTGAAAAGCTGGATACAAGCATGATGCTCCCGGAGATCAAGCGTTTCTTTCTTTCGTAAAAAAAGCCCCCTGGATTTTCAGGGGGCTTTTTTATAAATGCTTATTCGTGTTTAGTATTTGATCACCCGTTTAACCACGTTGCTCTGCGGCAACGCGATCTTCACAAAGTAAATGCCCTTAGGCTGATCAAGCTCCAGATCGATCTGCATATCGTTAGCCGATTTCTCGCGCTCAAGCGATTGTACAACTCTTCCCAGCTCATCCATAACCTGTACGGTCACCTTACCCAATTCGGCAGAGCTCAGGGTAATATGGAACAGCCCCTCTCCCGGGTTAGGGTAGATCACGGTTGATTGCGCCAGCTGGTTGGAAGCAATACCCACAGTTGCGGTAGTTGCCGACATCTCGTTGGAGAACATCGAATTCCCGTTCGCGTTGGTCGCATAGATACGGTAGTAGTATGTCGTGTTCGGTAATAATCCGCTGTGAACATAATTCATATAACTTCCGGAACCTGTACCAGGTGACAAAGTACCTACCATTACAAAGTTCTGGTTGTCATTGGCAGAGCTTTCTACCCTATACGACAATTCATTGAATGAATTATCCAACCATTTCATACGGATACTGTTTGCTGTTACGCTGACAATAGACAGGTCGCTTGGCTGTGCCGGCACACCACCGGTCGTGAAAATGCTGATGGCTGATGCAGGACCTGTTCCGCAATTGTTCACCCCGCTTACTCTCCAGAAGAATTTAGTAAACTCCGGGATACCATTGGTAATGATGAGGTTCACAGAGCTTGCACCGTTCAGGGTGCTGTCGATCACAAGCGCGGTAAAGTTCGTATCGGTTGCCAGCTCCACACGGTAACCGGTTGCGTTGGCAACCATTGTCCAGGTAAGCGTAGGCTTCGGGGTTACATTCGTTTGCGCATTGTTAGGGCTGCTCAGGGTAGCCTTGGCAACCACCGAAGTAACCACCGTGAAAGTCAATGAGCTGGAATGGCTCAGCGCGCCGGCAGAACCTGCCACGGTAAATGTATAATTACCGGCATTCACACCGGTAGCGGCAACCTTCAGCTGAACCATATTGCCCGGAAGCACAGGGTTCGATGTAAAGGAAGCCGTAGCGCCCGCGGGCAAACCACTTACCGATAAGGTTACAGGGTCGGCAAAGCTCAGGATCGGATCAACAGATACATTGTATACTGCTGTATCATTTGTACAGATGCTGTTCATCACCGCCGATGGAGCCAGGCTGAAATCAGGAACCGTAGGCGCGAAGATCTTTAAGTGTTTATTGTTGATATCGAAGAAGATGTTACCGGCTGCTTCTACCTTGATCCGCACGGTATTGCTTACATTATTCGGAACAGTGATCGCTTCCGAACCATCGTTCGGCGTATTGGCCGCCAGCGTGATCGGGAAGGTCTGTCCGCCATCTGTAGACATCAGGATATTTACATTGCTGCAATTTACAGGGGCTAAGTTAGAGTTGGCCACATCCCATGTAATCACCTCTGTACCGCCTACATATAAAGTATCGAGCACATTACCGAATGTAACGGTAAACGGACCTGCAGTAGAAGTAACCGCTACCGTGGGCTGGTCTTTCCCCGTAGCACCTCCACCAGCCACATTATCGCGGGCGGTTAAACGGAAGTTCATGGTACGGGTCGTATTAGGCAGACGCTCACCCTTTACCTGGGTAGCATTCAGAATGTCGGCCAGCTTAGGGAATGTACGCGATGGCGTAGTTACCGGAGGATAGAACCTGAAAAGAGGCGCGTTGCCACTTGGCGAATTCGGAGCTCCACCCGGACCAAGGTCCATTTGTTCCCAGCTATATGTCAGAGGATCACCATCCGGGTCAACCGCCGAACCGGTTAAGGTAAACGGCGTGCTCATCGGGATCGTGTATGAAGGTCCGGCCTCTACGGTCGGTGCATTATTTGTAGTGACCGTTCTTACCGGGCAGGCATTTCCGCCATTGGCCAAACGGATGTATGCATTGATCTCATCCAGGCTCGCTGTATGGAAATATGGCACACTGTTGTTCGCAATATTATCAGCTCCGCAGATTCCTGCATAGGCCATAATGGTTACACCGCTACCCGGCTCGTATGCCGTGGTGCTGTTACGGTTGCCACCGTCACAGGCTTCAGTTTCACTATTAAAAGTATGGTTACCGCCGAACTGGTGACCCATTTCATGGGCAACATAATCAATATCGAACGCATCACCCTTAGGAGATGAGGAGCCGGTTACACCATACGCTTTCTGACCCGTTTTGCAGATCACGCCTAAACCGGCAATACCTCCGCCGCCGGTGCTGAATACGTGACCCATATCATAGTTCGCATTACCGATATGCGCATCGGTAATGTTCTGGTTCTGGCTCAGCATGGCGCCTCCGTTGGAGTTGGAATAGGGCTGTGTTCCTGAAAGGTAGATCAGTGTATCGGTATTGTCTACCAATATCAGGCGTACGGCTACTTCTGTTTCGTACACTCCGTTCACACGGTTCAGCGTGGTGATCATCGCGGCAAGCACTTCCGGTTTTGTGGGAACACTTTTACCTGTTACTGCTTTAGAGTACTGGATGGTACAGGCCAGCGCCAGGCGGTACGTTCTCAGTTCAACCGGGGCCATAGCGGCGCCCGACATACGGTAGCTGCGTACACGCTCTTCCGATTCCTGGATGAACTCTTCGCTCGCTACGGTTCCGCAGGAAAATCCTGCTTCATTCGCAGGAAGATCATGACGGTAGTAGGAGATATATTCAGCGGTCGTTTCTTTCGTTACCGGGTCTACAAAATATCTTCCATCCACAGACATTACCATGGCATGGAAGCCGTTGTACCCGATATCGATCTTCGCATAGGACGTCGGATGATCGATACCCTGGGCGGTATACGTTTTAATTTCTTTGTATTTGTTCGCTAATCCGCTTTGCATGATCGGGGATTCCACGATGCGGAATTTCTCGAAGCCGCCATAAGGCATTGGCAGCTCGATCACTGCGGATATGTTGCGGGACGCTACGCTGAACTCCATCGGAGCAGCAGCAAGGATTTGCTTTACAGCGGTATAATCAAGCGTAACATGATTATAGTGTTTCGGCATGGCACCTTCCACGGCTTTTTTTTGCAATAAAGCCTTGGAGCTGCTCGCCTTCCAGGGGTTAGAATCTTTAGCAGAAGCCGTTATGGAAACAGCCACGCATGAAAGAATCAGTAAAACCTTCTTTAAATTGATCTTCGTTCTCATTTGGTTAAATATATAGGCTCCTAAATTAAAGGATATTAACAAGATGAGCAAAGATTGGCCCAAAATTAATCCCGGACCATACTTTAAAGGCTTAAAATGCTTCTTTTTCGGTGGTCTTGTTCTTTTTAAAGTCCGTCATCTTCACAAAAGCCTTACCCAGGCGGTTTGTGAGGTTCGGCTCATAGGTCACGCTTTTGTCAAAAGAAATAGACATGCTGAAATATGACATCTTCATTTTCTGAAGCGGGCTGCCCGGGGCTGTTTTTACTACGATGGCATTTTTGGCCAGGTTCTGAACGACCATGATGCGTTTCCCGGTTTCTACCGCTGTCGTTTTTTTCGGATCCAGGTCTGTGAAATCAATGGTCACACCCGTCACCAGGTCCTTGATACAGGTCGATTTCGGGTCAGGCTTCATCGTGATCACCAGCTTATCATTTTCATCAAAAGAAACCTGCTCTACAATCCATTCACAGGCATTTTTCGCATCGACATTCGTGCTGAAAGATACTACCGGCTTATACTGGTTCATCTTTTTCACGATCCAGTCCTTCGTTTCTTCGAGGGTAGGCTCTCTGACCGGCTCAGGAGCAGGAGCAGGAGCTTCCACCACCGGTTTCTTCTTCACAGGCTTGGCACGCTTGCTGCCCTGCTTATTGGGCACCTGCGCGAACATCTCTGTTAAACATAGCATCGTAAAGGCAAGGGTCAGTAACAGCGATAATCTTTTCATTCCGGGGTAACGGTGGGTTTAAGTTTAGTATGATAATAATTTTCCGATCTGCACCGATACCTTATCGGCATTAGGGATCATGGTAAATTCGAGGGTAGCATTCAGAGGGATGGCGGGCAGGTCTTCCGATCCGACGATCTCCACCGGCGCGTCCAGGCTTCGGAAGCACTCCCTGGAAATCCTTCCGGCCAATGCCTGCGCAAAGGAATTATTTACCGGCTCTTCGGTCAGCACCATACACTTGCCATGTTTCCGCACCGAGGCAAAGATCGTTTCTGTATCGAGCGGGTTGATCGTACGCAGATCAACGATCTCCACCTGCCCGGGAAAATGCTTCGCCGCGTTCTTCGCCCAGTATACACCCATTCCATAGGTAATAATGGTGAGGGTATCCGTATCACCGGCAGGTACCTCCTGTACCATGCGTGCCTTACCGAGAGGGATCATATAATCCTCATCCGGCTCGATGGTCTTCGCGTCTTC
>CALNCF010000391.1 GCA_937875035.1 uncultured Sphingobacteriaceae bacterium
GAGCTGGAAAACGGAAAGCTGATCTGTGAAACAGCGGTCGAAAAAATGAGTAAACGCTGGTATAATGTCGTGAATCCCGATGACAGCTGCGAAAAATACGGCGCCGATACGCTCCGTCTTTATGAAATGTTCTTAGGGCCTTTGGAGCAAAGCAAGCCCTGGAATACCAATGGGATCGAAGGAGTCTTTAAATTCCTGCGCAAGTTCTGGAAGCTCTTCCACAACGACGCGTTCGAGGTAGAGATATCCGATGAGGAACCGTCGAAAGCAGAATACAAAGCCCTGCATAAGATCATCCGCAAGGTAGAAGAAGATGTGGAGCGCTTCTCGTTCAACACATCGGTGAGCGCCTTTATGATCTGTGTGAATGAGCTGACCGACCTGAAATGTAATAAGCGTAAGATCCTCGACGACCTCGTGATTGTGCTTTCTCCATACGCGCCGCACATCTGCGAAGAGCTCCGCACATTGCTGGGACACGATGCAGGCACGCTCTCGTATGCAGGCTACCCGGCCTTCAACCCGGGTTACCTTGTAGAGAACGAGTTCTCGTACCCGGTTTCCATCAACGGAAAAACGCGCATGAACCTCAGCCTGTCTTTAACGCTGGAGCAGAAAGAAGCCGAAGAGATCGTACTCGCGAATGCCGATGTGCAGAAATACCTGGAAGGGAAGACCCCGAAGAAGATCATCTTCGTAAAAGGGCGCATCATCAATATTGTAGCTTAGCTGAAATGTACATCAAGGCCCCGGACGAGCATCCGGGGCTTTGTGTTTATAAGGGTTTCGTATGTCGCGATCTGTTATTCCTTATCGGTACGTTTCAGGTCCAGCAGGTTCAGCGCGTTTCCGCTCAAACCCTTGATATTGCTTTGAAGCAGGCGTACAGACTGGTCGTAATACAAGATCACGACAGGAGCTTCCTCCAGCACGATCCGTTCCATCTCCTGGAACATCCGCATCCGCTTGTACTCATCCATCTCATAAAAAGATTCCTCGAACAGCCGGTCGAATTTTTTATTCGAGAAATGTGTATAGTTTGGTCCTGCTGGCACAAAATTCTTGGAATAAAAAACAGCTAAATAATTCTCCGGGTCAGGGTAATCGGCGATCCACGAGCCCCTGAAAAAATTGACATTGTTCTTGGCGATCAGCTCACGCAGGCTCGAACCCTGGTGAACCTCCACCTTGGTTTTAATGCCTACCGCCGTGAGCTCGCTCTGCACGAATTCGATGAGGTCGCGGTAAGTATTGGTCGTATTGAGCGTGATCACCGGCATGCCTTCTCCGTTCGGGTACCCGGCTTCCTGTAACAGCTGGCGGGCTTTCGCGGGATTATACATATAGCCCTTTACCACGCTGCTGTCGAAGCCCGGCATCCCCAAAGGAATAAAGCCCGCGTTCCCCGGCGTACCAATACTGTTTTGCAGGTAGCGGATCATCTTGTTCTTGTCGATCGCGTAGTTGACCGCCATGCGGATTTTTTGATATTTTAAAGGAGAGCTCTTCACGATAGCGATATTCGAATCGATCAGGATACCCAGGTATTCGGTGTTCAGGTAAGGCGCTTTTTTCAGCAGGAAACGCCCCTGGTACTTGGCCTGCAGATCCCCGCTCTTGGTCAGCACATCGTTCCGGTAGCTCCCGTCAATGCCCGAGAAAAAATCCAGGTTCTTCTTCAGGAATTCAAGGAAAGCCGTCTGCTTATCGGTAATAAAGCTGATCTTCACCGCGTCCAGGTAGGGGAGACTCCGGCCTTCATCCTTCTCAAAGTAACGCTCGTTCTTCAGGAAGACCATTACTTCGCCCTCCTTCCAGTACTTGAACCGAAAAGGACCGGTGCCCACCGGGTGATTCCGGAAATCCTTGCCGTAATGTTCCGCTACCTCATGCGGAACCACCGAGCAATACTGGATGCTCAGCAGCCCTGTGAATGCAGGGAAGGGCTTCGACAGATGCACGATGAATGTGGAATCATCCGGCGCCTGGAACGCGTTCCCATCCTTCACCTTATCGCTGAAGATCCACGCGCCCGAAGAAGCGATCTTCGGATCAAGGATGCGGCGGAAGCTGTACACGAAATCGGCGGCGTTCACCTTTCTTCCCTTTCCGCCCGCGAACAGCGCGTCATCATGAAAATACACATCATCGCGCAGGATAAAAGTATAGGTCATACCATCGGCAGACACCCGCCAGTGTTTAGCAATAGAAGGCTGGATCTGCAGGTTGGAATCGACCTGCGTCAGCCCGTTGAATAGCTGGTTCACACACCATACATTCATCTGGTTCCGTGCAAATGCCGGGTCAAGCGAAGTCACACCCACATCGATATTCATCCGGAAAACCTTCTTCCCCGAATCATCATTCCTGCTGCCGCAGGCATAAAGCATCCACAGCGCCGGGAAGAGGAGCATTGCTGACAGCGTATATTTTCTTAACATAGTTTGACCGGAAATTTCATGCAATCTCATACTTTAGCAAAGTAAATTATAAATATGCGTAATCTGAAAATCGTTTCTCTCCTTCCATCCGCAACCGAGATCGTATATGCCTTGGGTGCAGGCGACCTGCTGGTCGGGCGTTCGCACGAATGCGACTTCCCTGTGCAGACCAGCATACTGCCCGTGTGTACCTCTGCGCGTGTCGATGCCTTGGCTTCCAGCGCAGCGATTGATGCAGCGGTGAAAGATACGTTGGATCGCGGGCTCTCGCTCTACGAGATCGACCGGGAGCTGCTTCGCGAACTGTCCCCCGATCTTGTGATCACGCAGGATCAGTGCGAGGTGTGCGCGGTAAACCTGGAAGATGTACAAGCCTCGCTGAACGGCTTGCTGGAAAAGGATGCGGAGATCATCTCCCTGCACCCGCGGTCACTGGAAGACATCTTGGAAAACATCCGCACGATCGCCCTTACACTGGATGTCATCGGGCGGGGAGAAGAGCTGATCGAAGAGCTGACCGACCGCTACGAGCTGGTAGAGCACAAGGTAAAGCTCGTGAAGAGTCGTCCCGAAGTGCTGTGTATCGAATGGATGGACCCGCTGATGGCTGCCGGGAACTGGACGCCAGAGCTGATCGAGCTGGCC
>CALNCF010000392.1 GCA_937875035.1 uncultured Sphingobacteriaceae bacterium
ATGAGCACGGGATCCGGATCCAGGCCTTTGTGAAACAGATCGGCAAAATATCGCTGGATACCCCTTACCATCAGCTCGATCTTTCGGAAACCGAGAACAATATGGTACGCTGCCCCAACCCGGCCATAGCTGCACAGATGAGCAGCCTGGTAGAGGAAACCCGTAAAAAGGGTGATACCCTCGGAGGAGTGATCCAGTGTGTCATCCGTCACTGTCAGCCGGGACTCGGCTCCCCGGTGTTCGACAAGCTGCATGCCGGGCTCGCCGGGGCTATGATGAGCATCAATGCGGCCCATGGCTTCGAATATGGCTCCGGCTTCGAAGGAGCCTCCCGTTATGGCTCCGGGAACAACGATGCCATGTACATGGAAGACGGGCAGGTAAAGTTCCGCAGTAACCATTCCGGGGGTATCCTCGGAGGGATCAGCAATGGCGACGACATCTATTTCAACGTAGCCTTTAAGCCTGTGGCCACCATCATGAAACCCCAGGCCTCGGTGAACCGGGCCGGCGAGGATATCATCCTTGAAAACCAGGGCCGGCACGATGCCTGCGTGGTACCGCGCGCCGTGCCAATCGTAGAAGCCATGGCAGCCCTCGTCATAGCCGACCATCTCCTGCTTCACCGGGCTTCCAGACTGATTTAATAAGCTAAAAAATAATACCATGAGCTCTTGGGTGATGATACTTTTAGGTTTTGGCGTGGGCACTTTCGGAACGCTGATCGGCGCCGGGGGCGGGTTTATCCTGGTACCCATACTCCTGCTCCTCTATCCCGAACGCAGCCCGGAGCTGATCACCAGCATTTCGCTGTCAGTGGTCTGCCTGAATGCCGTTTCCGGCTCCGTTGCCTACGGCTTCAAGAAACGCATCGATTATAAGTCGGCATTCATCTTTTGCGCAACGACCATACCCGGCGCCGTATTAGGCGCTTATGCCACAGCCTATATCCCAAGGGATATCTTCAATATTGTTTTCGGGCTCCTGCTGCTCAGCCTCTCCTCCTGGCTGCTTTACAGGCCTGTACGGAAACGCGCTGCACATGAGCATACGCACAAATGTTACCTCTGGCCTATTACCCGCACCATGACCGACAACGAGGGGAATACGGGCACCTATACCTATGATATTGTGACAGCTGTATCGCTGAGCTTTTTTGTCGGCATCGCATCGAGCATGCTGGGTATCGGCGGCGGCATTATCCATGTGCCCGCTATGGTCAACCTGCTCGATTTCCCGATCCATTTTGCCACCGCGACCTCGCATTTTGTTTTGGCTTTTATGGGGATCGCCGGCACCCTGATCCACCTCATGAACGGAACCCTCAAAGAGGGCCTGACCGAAGTGCTCTTCCTGGGGATCGGCGTAATAGCCGGGGCTCAATTGGGAGCCAGGCTCTCCCATCTTATCAAAGGAACGGTCATTATCCGCAGCCTGGCCATCGCGTTAATGATCGTATCCCTGCGGATTCTTTTTACGTCTGTCTTTTAAGAAAAATATTTCCCCTGAACGCAAAGAGCCGGGCAAACGACCCGGCTCTTTGTATTTATAATGGCTGTAATTTCTTACAGGCTCAGCCTCTTTTTAATGGAAGGAATCGCATCCTTGTGCACCATGAACGAAGTAGTCTTCATCTTCACGAAGTTCTTCGTCACATAAAGATATCCTTCGTAATCGTTCTTGGTTCCCCATGAGTTCTTCACGATGTAATACTCTTTACCGTTCACGTCTTTCGCGATCCCGGTGATCTGCATGCCATGATCGTCTGTAGTTTCGTAATTATCGTAAGCCTGCTGGCGCAGCTCCGGGGTGATCTCCATCTCCGGCATCGGCTTCGCAAACAGCGCGTCCTTTTCTTCCTTGGTCATATCCTCGTATTTCTTTGCCGGGATATACGCGATACCGTTCTTCCAGCTGAATCCCTTTTCGCTTACATCGGTTGCCCAGGCTACGGTATATCCTTTTTTCAATGCATTGTCGATGATATCCGTCATGTCGTTCAGCTGCACATTATATGACTGCTTGTAGGTCCAGTTGTCCGGAACCATCACCGTTACTTTCTGGTAGTACGGATCGCTCATGAACGAGGTGAGCTCAACATAGTCGTTCGGGTTGATGCCCACTACTTCTTTGGCAAAGGATTGCGGGGTATATTGTTTTCCCTCATAAGTAAACTTCTCCGGAACCTCGCCCAGGTAAGCATCGACCGTACGGGTAATAGCTGTCTTCCAGGAAGAAGTTAACTTGCCACCGTTCTTCGCGGCGATCACCACATCCAGCATCGCTTTCAGCATCGCCTCAAGCTCGCCGTGCTGGTTCACACTTGAGCCATAGCTCAATCCCGGGTAGGCATCCTGCGGAAGCGCTCCGTATTTCGCCATCAGGTCGATCGGGTCGTGCAGCGCGCCTCCCTGCCCGTAGCTGGATGAGCCATGCATACGTACATAGATCTCTCCTTTATCGATATACATGTTCCGCACGGTGAACATCTCAGCCAGGTCGACCGGCTTCTTACCCATACGCATCATTTCCGATTCGATGAAGGAACCCGCAGAATAGCTCCAGCAAGTACCTGAAGAACCCTGGTTCTTCACCGAAGTAGCTTCTGCATTGACCACGGTGGTGAATTTGAAGGCTTCTTTCGTGGTTTCGCTCTTGTTGTCTTTCAGCTTATTGATCAGGTCATCCTGCGCAAATAAGGAGGTTCCGATAAATAAAGCAGGAACCCATACGAAGTATTTGAATTTCATGGACTGAATAATTTGTTTGTGAATCGCTAAACTATGTTTTTCAGCGATGAATCGGGGATACAGCAGGTAATTTTTTTGTGAGAAAGGACAGAAAATCCAGGCAGGCTGCCGCTTCGCGGAGCATAGCGCTTCAAAAAAAATGGAGATCAGGGCTCAGCCTGATCTCCATTTGCTATGTTGATGTATTATCTTTTTAAAACAAAGCCGGGAATTTGGCCGGGTTTGCTTCGTGCATCATTTCGTATACGGCCTCAAACACATCTTCGGCATTCGGCTTGGAGAAATAATCCCCGTCGGTACCATAAGCCGGGCGGTGCGGATGCGCCGTCAAGGTTT
>CALNCF010000393.1 GCA_937875035.1 uncultured Sphingobacteriaceae bacterium
CTCGAGTGGGGTGTAGGTCATGCCGCTGGGACCCAGCTCCTCTTCCTTCTTCTTAAAGATCTTCCGGAAAAGCTCGCCAAAGGTGTCGAACTCGATCCGGTAGAAAAGCCCTAATCCCGACTCGGTCTGACTGCTTCCCTTTTTCAGGAGATCATCATTATTATCGGTACGTGTAAAGGCCTTGGTGCGGAAACGCCCGTCCTTACTGATCTTATACTCCACGCTCACGTCACCCGTGATCGAACTCGCATTCGTGGTCTGGGTACCGGTTGCAGGCTGCCCGGAGGTATTGGCATTGTTCTGGTTCTCGATCGTCGCGAAGTTTCCATCGATCGTGATCCGGTCGTTGAAAAGCCGCACCGTACCTCCCACTCCGTTATCAAGGTTCGCATCAAAATAACGGGTGGAAATAAGATGGGAAAGCTGTCCGCTCAGCAAACCTGTGGCTATACCGTTGTTATCGGAAGAAGCTGTCTGTGTGCTGAAATTAGTGAAGCGCCCGATCACCAGCAAGCTGGCCACCTGGTTGTTCAGGTTATCGTAGTTCGCCAGGTAGCCTCCTACCTCGCTCTTAATATTTTCGTTTTCCGGGAAACGCAGGTCGAAGGAAATATCCGGCGACATCAGGTCATTCTTCAGGAACAAAAGGCATTGCGCCAGGGCACGCTGGTTCGTTTCGGCATTCGCCGCATCGCCTGCAGAGGCATAGAGCGGGGCAAGCAGGGCGCGTGTTTCGTAATAGGCGGTCAGGTCGATGCGGGCATTCACCGGGTCGCCGTTCCAGCGGATGGTGCCCCCCTTCTCTACCTTGAAACGCTTGGTGATAATGTTTTGCAGGGTGAAGTTATACTCTCCTTCGCTTACCTCGTAGGTACCATACATTTCGAAGTTACCGAGGGTATTGATCACCAGCCGCAGGTTGGCATTTCCGACTCCTTTAATGGCCTCACCGGTGAGCGGGTCCAGGATCATTTGTACCTCCGCGCTCTCGTTCACTTCCAGGTTCATGTTCATGGTAACCCCTGAAAGGTTCACGGTATAGTTCAGCTCTTCGGCCGTAGAATCTTTTTGTATAAAGCGGATGTAGTTCTGCTGCCCTACCGAATTCTTATCTGATACGGGAATGAAGAAACGGGTACCCTTCTCTGTCTTCGCGTTGATATCGATCTTCACATTGTCGAGCGGACCGCGAAAGTTAAAGGTTCCCGAAGCGTAAGCAGTTCCGTAATACAATTCGTTGTCGCTCGATTTCGTGTTGAGGCACATGAAATTCCGGGCGTTCATGCTGATGTCGAGCCGGAAGTCGGAGAAGTTCTGGTGGGTGATCTTCCCGTTGATGATCCCCGTGTTTCCCTTAGAGTCTTTCACTGATACATTCTCCAGTAGGATACGGTCTTTCTCAAAAGTGACATCGTCATTGATCACCAGCGCAGTCTTCAGGTAATTGACGGTCGCTTCTCCGTTGTTGAATTTCAATTTTCCCGTGATCTCCGGCTTGCCCAGGCTTCCTCTGATGTTCAGGTTGGCCGATGCCTTTCCGTTCACATTCGAAACCACCGATTTGATAAAGGGCTCGAACATGACAAGGTCTGTTTCCGTGAGGATGGCCTTCACGTCGAGATTATCACTCTTACGATTGGTCTGGATGCTTCCATAGATATCTACGGTCTTCAGTGTCTTGTTCACCAGGCTTCCCGCGAGGCTCATCTTGCTGATGCTGCGGTCCCAGGTCGAATTGAAAGCCAGGTCGCCGATGGTATCGGCATTGTAGACCAGCTGCCGGAGCAAGAGGTCGGAATTCATCACCGGGTCTTTCAATACCGATGTGATCGTGGCATCCGCATTCAGGATTCCCTGTACAGCGATGTTATATTTTTTCAATACCTGGTTAAAGGCCAACACATCCAGGTCGATCACGCGCAGGGTCAGCGCATCTTCACGATCATCGGAAACGATCCCTCCCATAATGATGCTCTGCGATCCGTTCTTCAGCGCGAAGTCGTTCACCATGATCTTTTTGTCTGCCGTGAGCACAATGTTAAAGGCCTGCTCGATCTTCCATTCCTGGTTGTCGATCAAAACTTCCGAAGGCAATACGACCAGGTGTGTGCTGTCGGAACTGAAGGAGATCATGCCGTTCAGGTCGAGCTGGTTGATCGCATCCTTATCAGCCAGCTTCACGTTGAACTGCAGGCTGTCATTGAAGATGGAATTAGAGATCGCGATGTTGTTAATGTTTACGCTGTCGTTAAAGATCGCTTTTGAGCTGGCGATGTTGATACCGAAGCTTTGCTCATCGTTCTCACCGTCGATGATCAGGTTATCGACACGAATGTTCCGGTATTTTACCAGGGGAATATTCCCGGTAAAACGCAGCCTCGATTCTTCATAGCTGAAACGACCGTTAAATATAGCCTGATCCGGGATCGAAAGCTCCGGGATAAATATTTCGGTGACGGGACGCGAATCCTTTACATTCAGCACGAACAGGAATTCCTGTGCCGCCGATTTGTTGATGGTTCCCCAATCGTAGCTTGGCGCGTATTTCTGCACCACGCTTTTCACTGCCGAAACGATCGTGGAGAGGTGATAATCGCCATTGATCTTCGCATCGGCCAGGTCGGAATACAGGTTGAGCGATTTGCCGGCGCCATCGTAACCGGATGAAAGATAAATGCTGTTGATGTCGTATGTTTCCCTCGGTGTTTCAATCTGTGTGGCGTTGAACTTCAGGCTGCCAACCAGGTTGTCGAGATTGGTCCCGATAAAATTCACTTTCATTTCGGTGCTCACCCGGATAGAATCCTTGACCAGGTTGAGCTGCTGAAGGTTGACATCCCGTAACGAAGCATTGAAATTAAACTCGGGGTTATGCCGGTCGTTGAAATCGATGAGACCATCGAAGTCCAGGTGCACATCTTTCTCATCGATCTTTACACTGCCTTCAAAAAATTTCTTGCGGATGGTGCCGTCGGCCAATACATTCTTGTATTCATGTCCTTTAAATTCCAGCGATTTGATGGTGGAATTCAGCCCGGTGTTCAGCTGGTCGATCTTAAAGCCCTTGCCGTCGATACGGGCATTCA
>CALNCF010000394.1 GCA_937875035.1 uncultured Sphingobacteriaceae bacterium
CGTATGCCGTGATGGCAACGACCAGGAACTTCAGCACCACATCCTCGCGCACCTTATCCCAGGCGCCGCGCAGCGTAAGCAGCCCGTTGATCATACCACCCCAGGAAGGAGCGATCAGCATCACCGAGAATACCACGCCTAACGACTGTGCCCAGTCGGGCAGGGCAGTGTATAGCAAATGGTGCGGGCCTGCCCAGATATAGATAAAGATGAGGGCCCAGAAGTGGATAATGGATAAGCGGTAAGAGTATACCGGGCGGTTAGCCGCTTTCGGTACGAAATAATACATCAGGCCTAAATACGGAGTGGTTAAAAAGAACGCCACCGCGTTGTGCCCGTACCACCATTGCACCAGCGCGTCCTGCACGCCGGCATACCATGAATAGCTTCGGAAGAACGAGTACGGAAGCTCGAACGAGTTCACCAGGTGCAGCACCGCTACCGTTACGAAGGTGGCGATATAGAACCAGATGGCTACATAGAGGTGACGCTCCCGGCGTTTCACGATGGTGGCGAACATGTTCCATCCGAATACCACCCAGATCAGGGTGATCGCGATGTCGATCGGCCATTCCAGCTCCGCGTATTCCTTACCCGAGGTTAAGCCCAGGGGCAGGGTAATAGCAGCGGCTACGATAATGAGCTGCCATCCCCAGAAATTGATCTTCGACAAAAGATCGCTGTACATACGGGTCTTGCACAGGCGTTGCAACGAGTAATACACCCCGGCGAAGATGCCGTTTCCAACGAATGCGAAGATCACCGCGTTTGTATGCAGCGGGCGCACTCTTCCGAAGGTGGTATACTCCGTACCGAAGTTGAAAATGGGGTAGAAAAGCTGGATCGCGGCAAGCAGTCCTGCCACCATCCCGATCAGTCCCCAGAAGATCGTCGCATACGCGAAGTTGCGCACGATCCGGTTGTCATAAGCGAATTTTTCGATTTCCATCTGTTATTCAGGGTTATTGGTATGAGGTGTTAAATCTGTTTCAGGGTGCTGCGGTGCAGCTTTTTTGAGGGGCTCGTCGAAGAGCATGCGTACCGAGGGGGTATAATCATCGTCGTACTGCCCCTTGCGCACCGACCAGATAAAGGCGGCGAGGAAGCCCAGGGCAACGATCAGGCTGATACCGATCAGGATGAATAATGCGCTCATATGCGAGAGTTTTCTGGTAATGATCAAAAATACCTGCTGCTCCATGGCCGGGGAATGATATAGGTCATCCCCAGGCATGATATATATCATGTTTTATAAGCCTTTCCGCCTGGCCGAAATGCTGCTCGACAGCGTGGTGAACAGCACGATCGTAACCGAGCTCACCGGCATCAGGATCGCTGCGATAACGGGCGAAAGCGTGCCCTGCACAGCGAAGT
>CALNCF010000395.1 GCA_937875035.1 uncultured Sphingobacteriaceae bacterium
CCAGCACGCTGAGCATGGCAAGGATCACGAAAATATATCTCCAGCCCAGGGTAGAGGTTACCATACTACCGAGAGTAGGCGCGATGATCGGGGCTACGCCCATTACCAGCATCAGCATAGAGAACATCCGGGCAGTTTCTGAAACCGGGAAAAGATCACGGATGATGGCGCGTCCGGCTACCATGCCCACGCAGGCTCCGATAGCGAGTATCAGCCTTAGCCCGATCAGTGTATAGATATCCTGGGCGAATACGCAGCCGATGGCAGCAAAGAGGTAAATGCTGAGTCCCGCGATTAGCGGCTTCTTGCGGCCGAAGCGGTCGATCAGCGGACCATACAAAAGCTGACCGATGGAGATGCCGACGAAATAGCTGGTCAGTGAATAGGCAACGTGTTTAATATCGGTATGAAGGTCGTTCGCGATCTGCGGAAAGCCCGGCAGGTACATGTCGATCGAAAAGGGACCCATGGCTGCCAGCGCGCCGAGCACGAGGATAATGATATTCTGTTTCTTTTTGTTCATAGGTGATGTACTGCAATTAAAAACGGGAGTGTGCTGCTCCCGGATCATTTCTGTTGTTAGAATTAGGTGTGAAGCTCAGGACTTCATCTTCGCTGCCGCTTCCATGCACCAGTATAGCTCGCTGAGGAAACCCTGCGCGCGCTTGTTCGTTGCTTCGGGATCTTTCGGGTAACCTTCTTCATCGAATGCTTCTCTTACTTTCGGTACGGGGAACATGGCGGGTACTGTCCATGCGCGGATCTTCCAGAGAGAGAATTGCAGGGAAGTAATAACCTGCGAGCCACCGAAGGCTCCGTCGGAAACCGTTGCAATGGCAATGGGCTTGCGGCGCCATTCATCATATAAAAGATCGACCACATTTTTAAGGCTGGCCGGGTAGCCTCCATTGTATTCGGGGGTCACGATAATAACGCCGTCGGCTTTCCTGATAGATTCTGCAAAGGCCAGTACATCCGCGGCAGGATCCTTTTGCAGCCGCAGGCGTTCATGGAATACCGGGAACTGGTATTCGTTCAGGTCGAGTATCTCCACGGTATGCTGGTGCTCCTCTTTGATGCGTTGTTTAAAGTACAGGGCGACGCGGTGACTGTTTCGTTCCAGTCGTACGCTCGACGAAATGATGGCGATGTGTGACATATCTGTAATGATTTAATAATGATAAAACAGCCCTGCAAATTCCCGGCCCGCTGCTTACAGGGGCAGGTGTTTGGCATGGATCTCCTGTCCGATAATGATACGCGCCTTGGTATCGAAATCTTCGGTCGATTCTGTGGTATAAAATTCCCGCTTTCCACCCTTGCTGCACAGGGCATCTATTTCGGGGTGACGAACCAGGTAGTCGGCAAGACTTTGCGCGACTATTTTTCCCTGAGAAATAATATGAATATGTTCCGGTGTGTATTTGCGGATCTTCTCGATCAGTAAAGGGTAATGCGTACAGGCCAGCACGATCGTGTCGATATCCGGTGATTGCGACAACAGCTCATCAATATATTTTTCGACAAAGAAATCGGCTCCGGGGCCGCGGTGCTCATTGTGCTCCACCAGGGGTACCCACATCGGGCAGGCCTGCTGGAATACTTCTACCTGCGGAAAGAATTTTTCCGCTTCGATCACGTACGACCGGGAGCTTACCGTTCCCTGGGTAGCCATAATGCCCACCTTGTTCGTTTGTGTGAGCTCGCCGAGTATTTCTGTGGTCGGGCGGATCACCCCCAATACCCTGTGCAGTCCGGGGATCTGCGGCAGGTCATGCTTCTGGATGGTCCGCAGGGCCTTGGCCGAAGCGGTGTTGCAGGCCAGGATCACCAGGCTGCAGCCCATATCGAACAGATGCTGCACACACTCCAGGGTATACTGGTATACGGTTTCATACGAACGGATCCCGTAGGGTACGCGCGCGTTATCGCCCAGGTATAAATAATCGTATTGCGGAAGCAGGCGCTCGATCTCCTTATACACGGTGAGCCCCCCGTAACCGGAATCAAACACGCCGATGGGTCCGATTTTTTCTGTCATGATCAATAGTGATGAACAGGCTAAAGATAAGGGTTCTGTTTTTATTCCGGGCTCAAAAAGCCGGCGATCAAAAAAGCCGGCGATCAAAAAAGCCGGCGATCAAAAAAGCCGGAACAGGTCCGGCTCGATGATTAATAATTTAAAAGCTTGTCGAGCTGCTCCCCGAGCTTCGATTTGGCGAGGAAGTTATCTTCCAGGGCCTTGCTCATCGGGATCGCCGAATCGAGGCTGGCACAACGCACTACCGGTGCATCCAGGAACTCGAAGCAGTGCTCCGCAATGTGTGCCGACAGCTCGGCGCCGAAGCCGTTCGTCAGAGTATCCTCATGTAAGATCAATGCCCGGCCGGTCTTGCGCACGGTAGCCTCTACCGCCTCGCGATCCCAAGGCTGCAGGCTTCGCAGGTCGAGCAGGTCGGCATCGATCTCCGGGTGCTTGGCCAGGTGGTCCAATGCCCAGTGCACACCGAGCCCGTAAGTAATGATCGAAACCTGGCTGCCTTCCTTCAGCAGCTTCGCCTTACCGATCTCAGTCGTATAATAATTGTCGTAAATTTCTTCGGATATACCCCTGTACAGGAACTTGTGCTCGAAGTACATCACCGGGTTCGGGTCTTCGATCGCCGCCGCCATCAGGCCCTTGGCATCCGAAGGAAAGGCAGGGTATACAACCTTCAGTCCCGGGGTCTTGGTGAACCATGCTTCATTGCTCTGCGAGTGGAATGGTCCTGCACCTGTGCCCGCGCCCGTAGGCATACGTACGATCACATCGGCCTGTTGCCCCCAGCGGTAATGGGTCTTGGCCAGGTTGTTTATGATCTGGTTAAAGCCCTCGGTAACGAAGTCGGCGAACTGCATCTCTACGATCGCCTTATGACCGTTAATGGCAAGGCCTAAGCCTGTACCCACAATAGCCGATTCGCACAAAGGCGTATTACGTACCCGGCTCTTGCCGAACTGCTCAACAAAGCCTTGTGTGATCTTGAAGGCTCCCCCGTATTCAGCCACATCCTGTCCCATGATCACGAGGTTGGTATGGCGTTCCATTCCCTGGCGCATGGCATCGGAGATGGCATCCAGGTATCTTTTTTCTGTTTTCTTATCCGACTGCGGCGCTACTTCTTCATAAGTATGAGGCGCATACATGTCGCGCAGCTCGGTTTCCGTATCGGGTGCAATATCGGGTTCGGAGAATGCCGACTCGATCGAGGCTTCGATCTCATGCTTAATCTCCGTACGCAGGTTTTCAATGAAAGCCGGGTTGATGATCTTCTTGTCGAGCAGGTATTGCTCGTAATTCATCACCGGGTCTTTCTTGCCCCAGGTTTCGAATAATTCCTGCGGAACATATTTGGTACCGGAAGCTTCCTCATGCCCGCGCATGCGGAAGGTCATGCATTCGATCAGCACCGGGCGGGGCTGCTTACGGATAATATTGGTATAGTGAGTGATGGTATCGAACACTTCCAGGATATTGTTCCCGTCGATCTGTACCGATTCGATGCCGTAGCCAATACCCTTGTCGGCCAGGCTTTCGCAGCGGTATTGCTCCGATACAGGAGTAGAGAGGCCGTAGCCGTTGTTCTCAATAATAAAGATCACCGGGAGATTCCACACGGCGGCTACGTTCAGCGCTTCGTGGAAGTCGCCTTCGCTCGTGGCTCCGTCGCCGGTGAATACAAGGGTTGCTTTCTGGTCGTGATCAAGGGTATCGGCCAGGGCGATCCC
>CALNCF010000396.1 GCA_937875035.1 uncultured Sphingobacteriaceae bacterium
GATCGCCCTGATATAACGCTCGGCCGGCAGCTCCACCGGGATCTTCATGAACATGTAATGATCATTGTTATCACCCTTCAGCCGGAAAGGCTTGGGCATACGCACCACCATATCGGGCGTACCCAGCTGGGAGCCTGTAGGGAATACAGGAAGCGGAATTTTCTTTGAGGAATCGCCTTCCGGCGCGCCCTGCTCTACCCATTTTTCGATGAGCTTTTTCTGGTAATCGCTGAGGAACATTTCGCCCGCGAAGCTGCTGTAGCTGCGGTCGGCAGGCCAGGGCGGCATATAGCCATTCGTGGTCACCTTTACAATGGTCTTCTTTTTCTTGAATACATCGGCATAGCTCTCCAGCGGGAAAGGTCCTGATTCTCCCTTACGGTGACAGGGCGTACAATTGCTGTACACCACCGAAGCAATATGTTCATTAAAGGTGACCTCGGCCGGCAGCTCTGGCATGGCTTCGGTCTGCTGCGGATCTTCCGCAGGCTTATCCTGCCTGCATGCCTGTAAGCCTGCGAGTATGAGTGCTGAAGATAAAAGAAGATAGATGCGTTTCATTATTCAATCGTGCAGCCGACTGCCTGTGTTTTCCGGATGATGATCTCTTGCTTGTTCAGGGCCAGCTTAATGGCATCCTGCAAATAGGGTTCGGTAACGCTGAGGCGTAAGCGGGTAAGCTCGATGGCGCGGTTATCAATGGCTCCCGAATAGATCAGGGTACCCTCGCTGTTGAGCAGGAATACTTCGGGAGTGATATGCGCGTCGAGGTAATGCGTGAGCTTTTTCTCCGGGTCGGGGAAGATCGGGAAAGCGACCCGGAAGCTGTCGCGGAATGCGATGATCTCTTCAGTGCTGTACAGGTCCCCCGGGATCACCCCCGCGAAGAATACATCCTTTCCATATTGCTCGCGGAGCGTGTTGATGGTTTGCGTATACGTTTCGCTTAAGGGGCAGGCAGGCGCCAGGAACACATAGGCGGTCAGGCGGTGCTGCTGCGCGGAATCTACCGCGATCACTTCACCTTCCAGCGATTGCAGGGTGATGCCGGTTTGCAGCTTGACAGGCGTACAGGATATGCTGAGCAGCAGCAGGCCCAGGAGTATGGAATAGATCTTCATCTTAATTTTTCGTTGTTCTTATGACGTTCCGCATCGCGGATATTCTTCTTTTCTAAATTCCGTTGCAGCGCTTCGGTCAGGTTTACGCCGGTCTGGTTAGCCAGGCAGATCAGCACGAAT
>CALNCF010000397.1 GCA_937875035.1 uncultured Sphingobacteriaceae bacterium
GCCTGGGTCGAAAAAGGGTACTACCGGAACCCCGTAGCCTCCATAGCCATACAGGATGGTAGGGTTGCTGCGGTCCTGCTTTATCCCTTTCTTATAAACCAGAGTCATGGGGATGCGTGTACCATCTTTCGAGGTGTAGAATACCTGTTCCGATACTAAGTCTTTAAAGGCATAGGTTGCTCTTGCCTTGCCCAGGTATTCGAGCTGAAAATCATAGACGTTCAGGCGGCAGGCCTGCGGCGGACTGGTATAGGAATGCTCATAAAAGAGCGTGCTGCTGTCGCTGTTGCTGCCCGAGAGTCCGCCTGCCGATACGCCGGGTGGAAAGGCGATGCGATGAAGCTCCCGGCCCTGCTGGTCGAAGATGACGCAGAACTGGCGCATATCCTGCCGGTAGATGCACACGATCCTTCCTCCGGTCATTCGTACCTCTTGTAAGATCTCCGGGCTTTCAGGGATGAGCGGGATAGATAGATTGAGCCGGGCAGGATCGTACAGCAGGAGCTGCTTGCGTGGGGCGTCCTGCTCGGTCATCACCAGCAAACGTCCGCCGATATCCCCGCATACCCGGAAGCTGTAGCCCTTGCTGTGCTCTTCAGAAATAAAGGGGCGAAGCGCCTGCGCGCTGCTGTCGTTGAAGTCTTGTACATACACCTGGGTGTACATGCGGCCTCCGTGTTCCCCGCCTCCGTAAACCAGGAGAAAGCGTTCGTCCTCCGTGGTCTCTACGCTGAAGATGCCCTGGGTTACCGAAGGCTGCTCATAAATGAGCCGGTCTTCTTCCTGGGTTGTGCCGAGCGTATGGTAATAGATGCGGGTTTGCCCGTTGATGGCGGTCAGTTCCCCGCCTTCCGGCGGTTCATCCAGCCTGCAATAATAAAAGCCATTCCCTTTCCAGGCGATCTGTCCGGACTTGACCCAGCGGATCAGGTCCGGCAGGGCGCGTCCCTTGCTCATGTCCATCACCCGGATCTCCTTCCAGTCGCTGCCCGAACGGGAGAGGCAGAACGCGATATGCGTGCCATCACCCGAAACCTTAAAGTGTGTGATCTCTGAAATGCCCGCACCCCTGCGGTCGAAGCGCGCCGGGTCGATCAGCAGGGAAGCGGCCTGTCCCAAACGTTTGCGGTAATAGAGGGAAGCGGGGCTGTTCAGGTCGTTCCACATGTAATGGAAATAATAATTTCCCTCGCGTATCATCGCCTCCTGCTCGTAATAATACCGTTCCTTGATGCGGGCCTTGATATTGTAACGGTAGTTGAGCTTGCGGAAGAATTTCGCGCTGAGTTCCTCCTGGCTTTTCAGCCAGTCCTGCGTCAGTTTGGAAGCGCTGTTCTCCAGGTACCGGTAAGGGTCGTTCACCGGGGTATCAAAATAGACATCCACCTGGTCCTGCTTCAGCGCCTGCGGATAGCGAAGCACATCCTGTGCGAGCGCAGGGCATATGCTCAGCCAGCAAAGGGCGAAGAGTAACCAGGGGCGTTTCACATGCAGGGCTTAAAAACCGGTGTAGTTATGCGGGCTGAAGGCTTTCAGCTCTTCCTTGATCGCACTGGAAACCTGCAAGCCATCAATAAAGGTGTGCATGCTTTCCCGGGTGATCTTCGCGTTGGTACGGGTCAGCTCCTTGAGCGCTTCGTAAGGTTTCGGGTAGCCCTCGCGGCGAAGCACGGTCTGAATGGCCTCGGCCACTACGGCCCAGTTCTCTTCGAGGTCATGTTCGATCGCGTCGGTGTTGAGCATCAGCTTATCGATGCGTTTCACCAGCGATTTAAAGGCGATAATGGTATGAGCCACTGGGACGCCGGTATTGCGGAAAACGGTCGAATCCGTCAGGTCACGCTGCAGGCGCGAGATCGGGAGCTTGGCCGCCAGGTGCTCGAACACCGCGTTCGCGATCCCGAAGTTCCCTTCAGCATTTTCGAAGTCAATCGGGTTTACCTTATGCGGCATGGCCGATGAACCTACTTCCCCGGCCTTGATCTTCTGCTTGAAATAATTCATGGAGATATAGCTCCACATATCCCGCGCGAAGTCAATGAGTATGGTATTGATGCGTTTCAGGCAGTCGCAATGCGCCGCGAAGCTGTCGTAATGCTCTACCTGCGTGGTATGCTGCGAGCGTTGCAGCTGTAGGTTCTGGTTGACGAACATATTGGCGAACTCTACCCACTGAATGCCCGGGTAGGCCGCCTTATGCGCGTTGAAATTACCCGTGGCGCCGCCGAACTTGGCCGCGTAGGGGATATGGTTGAGCTGGATGAGCTGTGCTTCCAGGCGTTCCGCGAATACCATCATTTCCTTGCCCAGACGGGTAGGGGATGCAGGTTGTCCGTGAGTATGTGCCAGCATAGGGATATCCTTCCAGTCCTCCGCCATTTTCTTCAGCTTCGCGATGATCTCGTGGATCTGCGGGATATAGATCTTCTCCATAGCCTCCTTAAAGCTCAGGGGAATAGCCGTATTGTTGATGTCCTGGGATGTGAGCCCGAAGTGGATGAACTCCGAGAATGCGCTCAGGCCCAGCTTTTCGAATTCCTCTTTTATAAAGTACTCCACCGCCTTCACATCGTGGTTGGTAGTCAGCTCGATCTCCTTGATCCGTTCCGCGTCCGCATCGCGGAAGCGCTCGTACAGGTTGCGCAGATCACTGTATTTACTTTTATCGAAAGCGCTCAGCTGGGGCAAGGGCAATTCGCACAAGGCGATGAAATATTCCACCTCCACCCAGAGGCGGTACC
>CALNCF010000398.1 GCA_937875035.1 uncultured Sphingobacteriaceae bacterium
ATTATTCCAGGCCTAAAGAGTACGAGATCGGTGGCGTGACCATGAGCGGGGGGCGGTTCCTCGATAACAACGCCATCATTAACCTTTCAGGGCTGGTAGTAGGTGAGAAGATCCAGATCCCGGGCGAGAAGCTTTCGGGTGCGATCCAGAAATTATGGAAGCAGGGATTATTCGATGATGTGGCGATCAATATCACCCGCATCGAGGGTAACCTGGTGTTCTTCGATATCGTGATCACCGAACGCCCGCGCTTATCCCGCTTTACATTTTCAGGCATCCGCAAGTCGGAAGCCGACGAGATCCGCGACAAGATCAAGCTCGTTACCGGTAAGGTAGTGAACGACAACCTCGTGAACAATACCACAAATTCCATCTTAAAATATTATCATGAAAAAGGTTTCCTGAATGCGACCGTAGAAATTACCGAGCAGCCGGATACCATTCTCACGAACTCTGTATTGCTGCGCATCAAGATCGACCGGAACAAACGGATCAAGATCAATGATGTGATCGTCACCGGGAACGACAACCTGAAGACCCGCAAGGTGCGCAAGCTTTTAAAGGATACGAAGAAGAAGGGCTTTTACCGCATCTTCAGCAGCTCCAAGTTCCAGGAGAAGACCTTCGAGGCTGACCAGCTGCGTGTGATCGATAAGTACAATGAGCTCGGTTTCCGGGACGCGAAGATCCTGCGCGACACGGTGTACCGTCATAACCACAAGACAGTGAACGTGGAGCTCGACATTTACGAAGGACCTAAGTACTATTTCGGTAACATCAACTTCGTGGGCAACACCAAGTACACGACCGAATACCTGAACGGCATCCTGAGCATTGAAAAAGGCGATGTGTATGACCGCAAGGTGCTGCAGACCCGTATTGAGATGAACCCGAACGGAAGGGACATCGCTTCGCTGTACCTTGATGACGGCTACCTGTTCTTCCAGTGTAACCCGGTAGAGAAACAGGTATATAATGATACGATCGACATCGACATCGTGATCCGCGAAGGCGCGCAGGCGACCATCGACCGTGTGATCGTGAGAGGGAATGAGAAGACGAACGACAAGGTGATCCTGCGGGAGATCCGCACCAAACCCGGGCAGAAATTTTCCCGTGCCGATATTATCCGTACCCAGCGTGAGCTTTCGCAGCTCGGGTATTTCGATCCTGAAAAGCTGAATGTGGTACCGAAGCCGAACCCGGCCAAGGGTACTGTAGATATTGAATATACCGTGGTAGAGAAGCCATCCGACCAGATCGAATTATCGGGAGGTTTCGGTGGCGGACGTGCCGTGGGTACCCTGGGACTTTCGCTTAATAACCTGTCGATGCGAAACCTGATCCGTGGTAAGTTCGACCCG
>CALNCF010000399.1 GCA_937875035.1 uncultured Sphingobacteriaceae bacterium
CAGACCCTCTATTTCTGCACATTGCTGGGCGAACGGGGAAAGGATCTGTATAAGAAGTTTGATAAGAAGAAAGTCAATTCCACTACGTATGATTTTATTTCTGCAGGCAGCGCCGGCTACCAGAACCGCTTCCTGAACGTGGTGAAATATGAAGACTTTCAGCTAATCGGACAATAATGATCTTCGACAATCAATACCGTACTTTCGAGCGTTTCCTCGACAGCTATAAAGGCGACATGCCGCTGGCGCGTTTCTTCCCTGATTTCTTTAAGAAGAATAAGCAGATGGGTTCCCGCGACCGCCGTTTCCTCATGGAGCTGGTGTATTCTTTTTCGCGATTGGGAACGGCCATGCCCGAAGCGGATATCAGGGAACGGCTGATGATCGCCCTGTTTTTATGCAAGACAGAATCCAGCGCTTTCCTGGCTCATTTTGAGCCGGAGCTCGATGCGATGGTGAGCCTGCCGCTCAGCGAAAAAATACAGCAGGTGGAAGCGCGCTACCCCGATTTTAAGCGGGAAGAGATCTTCCCTTACAGCGCATACCTGTCGTCGCTGATCGATAAAGAAGCCTTCCTGGATTCACATTTCATGCAGCCGGCCTTGTTCTTACGTGCGATGCGTGGGAAAGAAGCAGCCCTGGAAGATGTATTGAATGAAAAGAATATTGCGTTCCGTCGTGAAGGCACCTGCTTTGAGCTGAAGAACGCGACTTCGGTAGAAACCGCAGATTATTTATTTGAGGTGCAGGACCGTTCCTCGCAATATACCGCGCATTATTTCCAGCCTTCGGCAGGAGAATACTGGTGGGATTGCTGCGCGGCAAGCGGGGGTAAAAGCCTGATGCTGCTCGATGAGCAGCCGGATATACGCTTATTCGTTTCGGATGTACGCGAGTCTATTCTGAAAAATCTGGATCTACGTTTTGAGCAGGCAGGGATCAAAAAATACACCCGCCGGCTGATCGACCTGACGGGAGAGATCACTTCCATAGAACCGGCAAGCTTTGACGGGATCATCCTGGACGCGCCTTGTACGGGTTCGGGTACCTGGGGCCGTACACCGGAAATGATCACACTTTTTGAAGAGCACAAGATCGAATATTTCAGCAGGCTGCAGCAGCAGATGGCCGACAATGTGGTGCAGTTCCTGAAACCGGGTAAGCCACTGGTCTATATCACCTGCTCGGTATTTGAGAAAGAGAACGAAGCCATTGTCAGCTTCCTGGTGAACGAGAAGGGAATGAAGCTGGAGCAGATGGAATACATAAAAGGGTATGAGCACCACGCGGACTCGATGTTCGTGGCCCGTTTGACCCGTTAAAAAAGAAAGG
>CALNCF010000400.1 GCA_937875035.1 uncultured Sphingobacteriaceae bacterium
GCTATGCACCCGCCGAACCTGTGCACAGGCCACGTACCGAATAATGCAAAAAGTATTGAAATGATAAAGGCCGGCGCTTCTGTGAAGTGACCGGCCTTTTCGTTAGCCCTGTACAGGCTTGCTATACACCCCTGATCTCGATATAGACCTTTTCGGTTTTGACAGCCTGTTCCAGCTTCGCAAAAAGATCCCGGAATGCGTCCTGGCTTCTCAGTACTGAATTCGGGGTCCGCTCCCTGCCCAGCAGGATGCAGCCGCTGGTATCCGCAGCCGTATTCCCTGCATGCCTTCGAAAGCGGGCACGTTGAGCAATAGCGGCAGGGGTTTCTTAAAACGGTTGGACCAGGTAATGGCGATCTCGTAGATGCCGCGTGGGATTGCGGTAACACCGGGGATCTTTTCGGGGCGTTCTATATTCTCGCAGGTATAGCATTCGAATTTGTTGTTCACATACAGCTCTCCGATCATACAATCGGGATGCGGGTATTTTCTGATGAGTTTCAGGTTCATAATGTATCGTGTTAGGGATGATCTGTTAATAATTTCCTGTTTCCGCCTTTTGGGCAGCAGGGATAATGGTTGATTCAAATGCGTGGAAGCCGGCATCGAGCCTGGCCCTTATTAATTGTTTCAGCGCGGGATCGGAGATAAAGCTGTAGTCAATGCTGTTGTACACAAATGACCTGATCTCGCGGTAAGACAGCTCCGGGTAACGCCGGGCCAGCAGCACAAACTGCCGGGTGAGGCTGCTGCGAAGGATGCCCGCATCGTCTGTAGCGATCACAACAGGCACCCCGAAGTTCCGGTACAGCATCAGCGGATGCGCATCATCTTTCACCTTTAAAATAAATTCGTTGCTCGACAGGTTGATCTCTACCGCAATACGCTGCTCGCGCATATAGCTCAGCAGCCCGTAGCTGTTATGCTCGTAGGCTACAGCGGTTCCGTGCCCTATACGCATGGCCTTGCCGGTATGCACCGCCTCGCCGATATGCCAGGTGAGCTCTTCCGGCTTGACGAGCCCTATGGTAAGCTCTCCGGCATGAAGCGAGATCTTTACCGAAGGATAAAGGGTATGGCAGTAATTGAACATCTGCATGTGCAGCAGGTAATCTTTCATGGATGTTTCATGATCTTCGGGAGCAACGATATTTACCCCTGCAACCAGGGGGCTGATGCTGGCCGACTCAAAAGCGATGACCATTGCCTTGAACACATCCGCAGGCTCCATAACCCGGGTCACATAATTCATGTAGCGCATGGTAAATGTGCTGTCGTCTATCTTCAGGCGCAGGTGCCGGGCCTGGAGGCTGTCGTTAAATACCTCGGCGCATGACTTGCCGCCTCCCGACATCACAACCCCGTACAGGCTGTCCATCAGCAGGTACAGGCGGCCGGTTTCCCGGCGACTGCTCATCCGGCGCAGCCGTTCGTTAAGCTGCTCCTTTGCAGGCAGTGTAACGCTCTTCGAATCGATGCCGGTAAACATGGTTTCGATGTATGACACATGCTCTGCCTGTGCCCTCTTTTTCAGCTCGGCCAGTCCCGCATCCTGTACCGAACGGGAAGCGATATTAAAGTGTCCGAAGCTTTCGAAGAATAATTTATCAGAGGGATAATCGGATGGATTATAATCCTTGACAGACCATTTACGGAACAGCTTTTCTTTGTACGATTGTAAAAGGCCATCCTTTTCGAGGGAAGAGAAGCGTGTCCAGCCCCGGTCGCCATCGGGCTTCTGGCTTAATACCTCCAGTGTTTTCCGGTGGATCCAGTAATCCTGGCTTACCACATACGAGATATAGGTCTCGGCATAAACCGAACCGGAGTAATGGTGATGCAGGTCCCCGCCCTTGGGCATCTGCGCGATGAAGGCTGTCAGCTCAGCTTCATTGGTACGGACTTTTTCAAAATACGTATGGATGTCCTGGGAATATCCTTCCAGGGCCATAAGGCATAAAATAATAATGATGATTCTTTTCATAATGGCATATTTTGGTGTATGCCAAAAATAAAACAGGCTACCGCGTGTACCCGGTAGTAAACAGGTATAAGCGGCTATAAGCGAATACGGCCGGCTATGAGGTTGATGATGCAGGAAGGAAATCCGGAAGCGCTGTGCCGGGTAGAAAAACAAATAAATTCGCTATTATTACCTTACAGTATGAAAACCTAAAACCAAGCAGATGATCCATGTAAACCAATCTCTCCCATGCCCCACGTGTAATGGAAATATCCAGATCGATGTAAAGCAGCTGCTCGAAGGCACGGCGTTTCACTGCCCCAACTGCATGTCTGTTATTCGCATAAGCACCGAGGCAAAGGATATCATAAAGAATATAAAGCTCCCGGAAGGACCCGGCAGGTCTGGTGGTAAAAAATAAAACGTACGGAAATCAACAGGCATTCACTTCCTGCTCCCGGACTTTTTAGGTACCCGGGGCAAGGGTGGATCTCCGTATAGCACCTGGCAGCCGGTGCAGAAGAAGGTTCTGCGGTCGGTTGTGCCCATGTATTCCCTGTGGATGGGCATGTCGCAGCGGAGGCAGTGTGTTTTTGTATGCGCCAGCCAATGTGCTTTGAGCGTAAACGCTTTCTTCCATTCAAGAAAATCGAAGGAATAATTAACCGCTTCGCGGATAAGCTCATGCAGCTTTTCGGGAGGCAAATCCTGTACCCTGCTGGCCGGATGTACCCGGATACGGTACAGCACTTCGTTCTTGATAATATTCCCTACGCCGGCAAAAATATCCTGGTCGAGCAGCGCGTCGCATACAAGCTTCGCACCTTTTTCATGCAGCTTCGCCTCCGCTTTCTCATCTGTACGGAACAGGCATAAAAATTCAGCTCACCTTTTGCTGTTTCCAGCGAAAGCCTGGGCGACATCTCCCTCCGCTCATTGATCCGGTAAGAACCGAACAGCAGGAAATGAATGCGGATATACCCATCGTCGAAACAGACCAGGAAATCCTTGCCCCAGCTTTTGAAATCGCGGATGACCTTGCCCTGTAATTCATCCATACCGACCTTAGTGGAATTTCCCGAGGCTTTCTTTATTCGCTGCCCCCGGAAGGGTTCCACCGCTTCTTTCAGGATTATTATAGAGGGACCTTCTGGCATAACCGTATTTTATCCCTGTCAATAAAAAAGCCATGCCAGCCGAAACCATAAAGATCATGAAACGGCAAACAGGAATATGCTCTGCCGGGTAAAGAACGGCCTCTATTCGATCGGTCTTTTGTTGAAGAGCAGGTAGCCTACATTGAACAGCACACCGAGCTCTTTCTTCGGATCGTCGTAATAATTGAAGGTGAAGCTCACCGGGCCAAGCGGGCTGCGGTACACCAGGCTGCTGCCGGCTGCGAGATAGGTATGCGTAAAGGCTTCCGCGAATTTCGCTTTCTGGTTATCGTCAACTACCTTTTCGTACGGCTGGAACACATAGGCTTCCAGGCGCAGGTGCACATTACGGCTTAGGGTAAAAATGTTCTTGATACCGGCTGCGGCATAAAAGAAGCCCCGGTAATTGACCAGGAAGAGGGTCTTGGAATCGAGCAGCGGGTTGAAGGAAGGCGACATCAGGATGGTTGACTGGTAAGAGGAGAACAGGGGCTGCGAAGAGTACACGGCCTGGAACTCCCAGCCGAGGGTATAGCGTTTGGCTACCAATTGATAGGCTTCGTACTGCACGCTGGATTTGATCCATTTGCGGGCCTGGCGGTGAAAGGGAACCACCGACTGGCTTCCCGGCACATAGCGTTCGATACCGGTGTAATACTGGATATTCGCGCTGTATTTCTTACCGGCCGTAGCGAACTGCTTCGCGTTTAAACGGTTCGACTCGTAAGCGGCGGCATACTTGAATGAATTAAAGATGGAGCGGTCGAGCGTATCGCCGATAAAGTATATATTGTTCTGGCTGAAGCGGTCGCGGATATTGAAGCCTCCAACCTGGATCATGAACTTGCCATTGCCTTTCATGGGTACCCCGGCGGTGAACACGAGGTTCCGGTCGGTCTGGTCGATAAAGGTCAGGGCTAAATCTTCCAGGAAGATCTGGCTGCTCTTAAAGTAATCCCAGTGGTTATAGGTGAACTCCGATTCGAGGTACACGGGCAGGCGGAAGGGGAAATCGAGCCGGGCCTTCATCTGCACCGCCTCATAAAAACGACCGAGGTAAAAATCTCCGCTGAATGTTGCCGCGTACTTGGTGAGGTAATTATACTGGAAGCCTACGAACACACTGTTGATCGGGCGGGAGCTGATATTCCCGCCCAGCTCTGCGCGGAAGCTGCGGTCGTTCTTTACATACAGCTCGAAATCGTAATCCTGCCCGAACTCCTTCTTCATAATCCGGGGATAGACCGTACGGAAATTGTCATTCGCTACCAGCTTGTAATAGGCCGGCTTCACTTCGGCCAGGGTCAGCTTCTCGCCCGAAGGGTTGAATGTTCTGCGCACATATACCCGCTGCCTGGAATTCACGCCATCCACCCGGATCTCGTCGAACCGCAGGGGCGGACGGCGAAACAGGAAGGCGTTCCGCATCTTACGTTTTTCGGCCACGCTCTGCTCCCGCGCGATCTTCTCCTTAATGAGCGGCATCTTGGCCATGGCGGCATCGTAGCCTGCCTGGATCAGCTGTGTGGCATAGCGGAATTCCAGCACCGAATAGTCGCCTACATCGGGCTGGATATAGATCCCGGTCTGGGATACGGTCGTGCTGTCGGTCTTGGCCAGGAGCAGGTAGTTGAACAGCCGGGATACCAGCTCATCATCGGGATCGAAAGGGTATTGCTTGT
>CALNCF010000401.1 GCA_937875035.1 uncultured Sphingobacteriaceae bacterium
CGTGTGAAAGTTTCAGTGCTGGTAATCAATCCTGTTAAATAAATGGCTGACGATTTATATATAAAGAACAAACGCGCCTTTTTCGAGTATCACATCCTCGAGAAGTACGAGGCCGGAATACAATTGCTGGGAACGGAGATCAAGTCTTTACGGGCCGGGAAGGTTAATATTACGGATGCTTTCTGTGCATTCAACGGGAATGAGCTGGTGGTTTTCAACCTTCACATCGCGGAATATGTAAATGCATCATTCTATAACCACGACGCGAAACGCGACCGTAAGCTCCTGCTGTCGAAAAAGGAGTTACGCAAGCTTTCGGGTAAGCTGAAAGATCAGGGGCTGACCATTATTCCTTTGGCCATGTATATAAATGAGCGAGGCTTTGCCAAGCTCGAGATCGCTCTGGCGCAGGGTAAGAAGCTGCATGATAAACGTGAGAGCATGAAAGAGCGTGATGCGAAGGTCGAGATCGGCCGGATGATGAAATAAAAAAAGCCGGTTCCTGAGCACCGGCTTTTTTATGGTTGAAATGTGTAGCTGAGTTAGTTACACAAAAGGTTTCCTGAACCCTTTACTGTAGTTCCGGCATCGCCGTTCAACATCAGTTCAACGAAGTCCATGTTGTTATACAGGTAAGTACCTGCTGAAGCCTGGAGCGTTCCCTTGGTAGAGATATAGATCTTGGCTTCGTCGATATTCATAAATCCTCCGTCCTGTTTCAGTTTGGAGAAATCATAGATAGCGATCAGCGCGAACTTTCCTTTCGGATCTTCTTCCCCGAGCTTTTCAAGGTCGATGGTATAATTTCCCGAAGGATCTTTACCGATCACATAAGCCATAACCAGGTAGTTCAGCTTAGCGTTTTCAGGATCTTTGAATTCGCCGGAGATACCAACCAGGAGCTGGATATCGTCGAGTGGAAATTCTGAAAGACCTTCAAACATGTCTTTACCTGCACAGAACACATAATCAAGGGTTACATTCTTTCCTTTGATGCTGAAATTACCACCCCCGGCAGAAACACCCCCGGAAACGTCAAAAGAATTACCCTGTGTAGGAGAGGAGAACCCGGTTGCGGTTTCACCGCCTGAGTAATTACTTCCTGACTCCCCGTTTGAAAATGAGTTCCCGTCGCCGCCATTTGAAAAATTCTGGCCTGACGACGCGTTATTTCCGGAGCTGAATGAGATGCTGCCGTCTCCTGATGTTTTTAATAGAACTTTTCCATCAGAAGTTCTCAGGTTCAGCTTCAGATTTTGTGCTCTTCTTAGCAGTTGTTCTTTCTGATCAACCGGTTTGGAACTGGCGGCCCCGTCGTACTCCTGTTTAGAGCAGGAGCTCAGGGTCAAAACCAATAATGCAAATACTCCCGCCGGGAGTATTTGCATGAAGCTTTTAATTCTTCTCATGAGTTAGTGACTAAAATAAGAAACCTAATCTGATGGCTCCGTTGAAGTTAGGACCGATGTTGAAAGTTGATCCTTGTGTCTGATCATCAATAGCAGGAGCACCGCTCAGAGAGTTTTCAGTTTTGATCTTAGACTGGTTAACGAATTGCAGACCGAATCCGATCTCAGTTCCTAAGTACAGCTTGTTTGATACATAGTAATCAGCACCTGCAAGTAAGTTTGCGCCGATTCTCATGTAACCGTTAGTACCTTTGGTAGTGATCGTTTCCACAGAGTTCGGAGTAGCTTCATACTCGCTCTTCACGGAGTGCATCTGGAATGCCAGATCTAATTCAGCTCCCATGTATGGAGACAGGCGGCTGGTTCCGGCCATGTGTTTCTCGATACCTGGTTTTAAGGTGATGTTTGTGGTAGCTTCGCGGTCGAACATGGTTGTCTTACCATCCGCTGTTACACCTGTAGCAGTTTTTGAGCTTGCCATAGACAGGCCAACTCCTAATCTGTAAGCTTGCGCTTCTGAAGTAAAGCTTCTCAGTTTGATGTAATTGATACTGATTGGGCTGCCACCAAGTGGTGTGAAGTTTACTTCAAGGCTTTTGTCACCAGCTGCTTGTTTTTGAGCCGATGCTAAAGAAACCGATCCTGCTAATAATGCTAACAAAAATAACTTTTTCATGCTTTAACTTTTTTTAGGTTATTAAATTATTTGAATTATAGGGGGTTAATTAATTCTTAGAAAATGTAATAGTTTAAGCCAACGGTTAAGGTAGTGTTCAGGCTCAGGCCGAAATTGCTGCCCTTGGTTTCCACGTTCGCCGCGTTTTTAGATTTGGTGCTTTGGAAGCCGATGCCACCAATGGTGCTTTCGAGCCCGATGTGTTTGGTGATGAACCAGTACACGCCCGGTGAAATGTTAACTCCGATGCTTGATCCTGTGCTTTCTGCAGTGGCCCCTCCGGCAGGAGTCATTTTCGTCTTATTGGAGCCGATGTCTACGGAACCGTGCAGGAAAGCGCCGGCTCTGTCGCCGATCTCACTGTAATACCTTACGAAAGGAGATATGCTGAAATCAGAATTGATCATTTCATCTTCCCCGGTTCCGCCCGCGGCAGCCGGGCTTTTAGTAGTCGAAGAATTGAATCCCAGTCCTAAACCTACGACGAGGTTGTCGGAAAGGAAATAACCTACGTTCGGACGGATCCCGAACGAAGTGGTAGAGCCATTGTCCACACCTGCTGTTTTAGATGATTGAGTATTAAAATTCAATCCTCCGCCCAGCATAATGGTACCGGCACCCGTTTGGGCGTTGGCCAGAGAGAATCCTCCTGCGAACACCGCAATTAAAAATAGTTTTTTCATAAATGTTCAATTTAAGTTTATAGTAACCTGAAACTGTATAACAAATCTATGTATTAATATGAAATGACCAAATAAACAACCTGAATCCTGTTTTGTATTTATTCACATCTGTTGATATTTTTTACCATGCCTGTTCTCCGATTAAAGGTACAAAGCGGAAGCTTTCCAGCGTTTCGCTTTGAAACTCCTGCTCGGAGATGCGCTGGATCAGGTGCATCTTTTGCGTTTTCTCATCACCCACCGGGATCACCAGGATACCGCCGATGGTAAGCTGTCCCATCAGCGCCTGCGGAATGGTAGGAGCGCCTGCCGTGACGATGATCTTATCATAAGGCCCGTGGATCTTATTTCCTTTGGAACCATCGCCATATAAAAAATGAGCCTTGTAACCCATGGCCGGAAGAAAAAGCTTGCAGCGTTCATACAGGGTTTTCTGTCGCTCAATGGTGTACACTTTCGCGCCCAGCTCCAGCAGCACGCAGCACTGGTATCCTGAGCCGGTACCGATCTCCAGTATCTTGTCGTTCTTCGACACATTCAGCAGCTCGGTCTGGTAGGCTACGGTATAAGGCTGGGAGATGGTCTGTCCCTCGCCGATCGGGTGAGCGATATCCAGGTAGGCACGGTCCCAGAATGTTTTATCGAAAAAATAGTGCCGCGGGACACGCATCATGGCTTCCAGCACCTGTTCTGACTTGATTCCTTTACGCTTTAGTTCCTCGATCAGGCTTTTCCGGGCACCCTTATGCTTATAGTTATCAATCAGTCCGTTAGCACTCATCACTTCTTTATTTTATGGGATTAATAATACAAAAAACTTATTTACGTTTACTTCGATAATTGCAAAAAGATCGATAAAACAGTATCCTTGCAGGATATTTTCCGAATCAAACAGTTTTCCATGAGCATATTTACCCGTTTGTTATTATTTTCTGTACCCGGCCTGGCTGTTTTATCTGTTTTTTCTTCCTGCGAAGTTATTAATCCTTCCGAAGAAATTCCATCATATGTACACATCGATTCGATAAGTTTCATTGATTCAAGCAGTAATAATCTTCCGGTTGGTCCGAACATCCAGAAAATAACAGATGCC
>CALNCF010000402.1 GCA_937875035.1 uncultured Sphingobacteriaceae bacterium
AGTGAGATTGTGTTCATCAACAGGCAAATGCCAGGTCTGCCCAAAAGTATCGGGCGTATTACCGATTAAGGCAGTTGCCCTACTTGCATCGGGTGTCCAGATCAGGCTTCTTTTTTTAGTATCGCTTAAAGGCACTTTTAATTTTTTGCCCTCTCTGATGTTATCAAAAATCAACGTATTGGTAATGCTTTGTGTTTTCCCCGCTCCGTAAAATTCGGGCGCACGGCAAATAACCGCTTCCAATTCGCCTGATTGTATTTCCCTCAGAACCATTTCGGCCATTTCTTTTCTCACTTTTCCTTTTCTGCCCACAGGTGCGAATGAAGTTTGTTCAGTGATTATCCGGTCATCTTGTGGGTACATATAGGTATTGTCAAAAAACACCAGCTTTGTACCGTTTATTTTGCAGGCATCAATCACATTGCGCAGGATAAGCGGAAATTGTTGTTCCCACAATTCGGAACTTATCGGAAGCCCCAGAGTGAAGTAAGCTATTTCACTGCCTTTTACGGCTTCAACAGCTTGCTTTCTGATAGATAAATCTGCCGAAAACACGGTATCGGTATCATTTACTTTTTTAGCCTTACGGCTTACAATCCTGATATCCGAAGTATAATTTCTTTTCAGTTCTCTTGCCAATTCTTCGCCGATTTGTCCTTGGCCCCCAATATCGTTTGCATCTTTTTATCTTTTATTTTTCAATTCCTGTATGATTACTTTGGCTATTTCTTTCGAGCTGAAAGGGTTTTGCCCGGTGATCAAATTCCCATCAACAACCACTTTAGAGGTCATCGGGATAAGTGCTTTTTTATAGTTCGAAGTCCTCTTTTTCAATTCGGCTTCAAGGTTGAACGGCACTTCTTTTTTTCGTTTGGCCAAACGAAAAAAAGAAGTGCCGTTCAAACCAATTAAATCCGGCGATGGTCTTGCCTTTGATTAAATACGCTCCGTTGGATAGTCTGACATTTAATAATCCACCGACTCCGTGACAGACTGCCGAAACAATTTTTCCTGTTTCGTAATGTTCTTTGATAATATGCTGCAAAGTGGTGTCGTTAGGGAAGTCATACATTGTACCATGTCCGCCTGCCAGATATACGCAGTCGAATTGTTGCCCTGACACTTCCATTAAGCTGTTGCTGTTTTTCAGTAGCTCCCGAAATGATGGTTTGCTCCAATACTGCCTGGAAATGTTGTCAAGCGTAAAGCGCTTTAGGCTTTCGGGGTCTATAGGTACATGGCCACCATTAGGGCTGGCAATAGTTACCTCGTAGCCATTGCTCATTGCTTCATGGTAAAGGTGTGTCAATTCACTAAGCCACAAGCCTGTCTCCAGCTTACCGCTTTCATAAATATGGATATTGGTTACAACGATTAAAATCTTTAAAATACTCATACCCGCATTTTTTATTAATACAAAGGTCTGAATGAAAATTAAGGTTGATGTAACCTAATCAGGGAAAGTTGTAACAAAATCTCTGACCGCGACATCGAACCCCGGAGATGACTTCATCACCAATGCCTATCCATCAGAATACCAGTAAATTACATGGAAATAAAAAAGGAGAAACCTTTCCAGATTTCCCCTTTGAGAAGTGACCCCGCTGAGGCTCGAACTCAGGACCCACAGATTAAGAGTCTGTTGCTCTACCAACTGAGCTACGAAGTCGTATTTAAATTAACAGGTGACAAATATAGCAATTGTTTTAATTTGTACCAGCACTTAATTCACCACGAAGATTAAATTCGATCATCCGTTCCAGTTCCGGGCGGCCATATTCCTGCCCAAGCAGGAACATCAGCTTGGTCACCGCCGCTTCGAAGGTCATGTCATGCCCGCTCAATACCCCCATCTCCTTTAAATGCCGGCTGGTTTCATAGCGGCCCAGCTCTACCGAACCACCCACACACTGGGAAATATCCAGGATCACCAGTCCGCGGCCTATGGCCTCTTTCAGCGCCTGCACGAACCAGCCCTCGGTACAGGTATTACCCGTTCCGAAGCTTTCCAGGATAATCGCTTTCAGACCCGGGCTTTGCAGAATGGCCCGTACTGTATGTTCCGTAATTCCCGGGAAGATCTTCAGGGAAGCGATCCGGGCATCGAGGCGGGTATGCACCACCAGCGACGCTTTTCCAGGCTGGCAGATGTCTTCGCTATTGAATTTCAGGTGTACCCCTGCTTCTGCCAAGGGGGGATAATTAGGGGAGTCGAATGCCTCGAACTTATTGGAATGATACTTCCGGGAACGGTTTCCCCGGAACAGGCGGTAATCGAAATAGATGCAGACCTCCGGCACCACCGGGCTACCATCCGCGTGCCTGCTGGCCGCAATCTCCAGGGCTGTGATCAGGTTCTCCTTGGCGTCTGTACGGATCTCCCCGATGGGAAGCTGTGAGCCTGTGAGCACGACCGGCTTCGCCAGGTTCTCCAGCATAAAGCTCAGGGCCGAGGCGGTATAGGCCATGGTATCCGAACCGTGCAATACCACGAATCCATCATAATGAGCGTACTCATCGCGGATCATCTCGGCGATCTTCACCCAGGTATCCGGGCTCATGTTCGACGAGTCCATGATCGGGTCGAAGGAGATCACCTGCAGTTGGTAATCCAGGCGCTTCAGCTCCGGGACATTCTGCGTAATATTTTCAAAATCGAACGGAACCAAAATCCCTGATGCATCCTGCACCATGCCAATGGTTCCCCCGGTATAAATAATTAATAGTTTCGTCATGCGGGTATGTATAGCCTGTTATCTTCCGAAAACAGCAATCGAATTCTGTGTGGTTATATCAGCGATCTTCTCCACGCTGATACCATAAATATCTGAAAGCTTTTCGGCTACATAGATGAGGTACGAGCTCTCGTTCGGCTTCCCCCGGAAGGGTACCGGCGTAAGGTAAGGCGAATCCGTTTCCAGCACGATGTGGCGCAGGTCTACCTGCTTCACCACTTCTGCCAGCCCTGAATTCTTATAGGTCACCACGCCCCCGATGCCCAGGTAAAAGCCTCCAAGGGCTATAATCTTCTCCGCCTGTTCCAGCGTACCGCTGAAACAATGAAATATCCCCCGCAGCTTTTCATCCCGCTGCTCCGACAGTATTTCATATACTTCGTCAAAAGCATCCCGGCAATGGATCACGATCGGAAGGTCGCGCTCCTTAGCCCATCGGATCTGCCTCCGGAAAGCGTCCTGCTGCTGTGCCAGGAAGGTGCGATCCCAATATAAGTCGATGCCGATCTCCCCGAT
>CALNCF010000403.1 GCA_937875035.1 uncultured Sphingobacteriaceae bacterium
AAAAGTAAGGAGAGAAGAGAACGGCCTGAATACTTATTTCATGATGAAATAGCCGATCACGAGCCATACAATGCCCTTGATCAGGAAGAAAAGGAAGCCAGCGATCCCCACCTTTTTCAGCCAGACTTTGAAGTTGGATTTTGTCTTTGATTCCATGCTGCAAAAATAGAAAAAGGAGCGCAATATCCATGCGCTCCCTGAAAATTAAATGTTTATGAGTGCTTCAGCTCTTTCATAACAGCATCGGTGTCAACCCCAAGGCCCCTGGCAATTGCCATACCCAGGTTTACATCGGCGCGGAAGAAATGACAAAGCTGGCGGTTCACGATCATGTCGCGTTTTTCGCCGGTAATGCCGCTCATGGCTCCTACAATATTCGATACCAGGTTATGACGGTCATAATCGTTCATTGCTTTGGTGAACAGGAGGCCCGGCTGGGAATAATGGTCATTGTCGCCCTCGCCATTCCGGTCGTACCAGTCTGCTACCATGCTGTCGAGCTGTAAAGGTAGCTGCTTATAGCTTTCGTCCGGGTAAACATCGTCGAAGCTGTTCGGGAAGTAGTTCGGAGCATCCTCGCCGTTCCCGTTTACGCTCATATGCCCGTCGCGCTCATAATTGGTCACCATATACGGACATTTATTCACCGGGATCTGCTCATAGTTCACGCCTAAACGGTAACGGTGCGCATCCGGGTAAGAAAGCAGGCGTCCCTGCAGCATCTTATCTGGCGAATAGCTGATACCGTCTACCACATGCGCCGGGGCGAATGCAGACTGCTCTACGTCGGCAAAAAAGTTTTTCGGGATCATGTTTAGCTCCATCTCACCCACGTCGATCAGCGGGAAGTCGCCATGTGGCCATACCTTCGTCAGATCGAAGGGGTTATACGGGGTCTGCTTCGCCTGCTCCTGGGTCATGATCTGGATCTTGAGCGCCCATTTCGGGTACTGCTTGCTTTCGATCGCTTCGACCAGGTCGCGCTGCGCGAAATCAGGGTCCTTACCTCTCATTTCGGTAGCTTCTGCGTCGGTAAAATTCTTGATCCCCTGCTTGTTCTTGAAATGGAATTTCACGTACACCATTTCATTCTTATCGTTGATCAGGGAATAGGTATGGCTTCCGAAGCCATCCATATGGCGGTAGCCGTAAGGCGTTCCACGGTCGCTCATCAGGATCATCACCTGGTGCAGGCTTTCCGGGTTCAGGCTCCAGAAATCCCACATCATGGTCGGGCTCTTACAGTTCGTTTTAGGGTCGCGTTTCTGGGTATGGATAAAGTCGCTGAATTTTTTCGGATCCTTAATAAAGAACACCGGTGTGTTGTTCCCCACCAGGTCCCAGTTACCGTCTTCCGTATAGAATTTCAGCGCAAAGCCGCGCGGGTCGCGTTCGGTATCGGCGCTGCCCTTTTCTCCGCCCACCGTGCTGAAACGGATGAACAGCTTGGTCTGCTTGCCGATCTTGCTGAATATCTTCGCCCTGGTATATTTCGTAATGTCATGAGTGACCGTAAAGGTTCCGAAGGCTCCGCTGCCCTTGGCGTGCACTACCCGCTCGGGGATACGCTCCCGGTTAAAGTGCGCCATCTTTTCGTGAAGAATGAAGTCCTGCAGCAGCAAAGGTCCGCGGCTTCCCACGCTCATGGTGTTTTCATCCTCTACATAAGGTATGCCTGATGCGGTGGTGAGTTTCTTACTCCTTTTTTTTTCGTTTGCCATTTTTTCTTCTTTTTAGTGTGATAAAAAATATGCTGAACAAATCTGTAGAATATTTTCAATAAAAAAATCTGATAATATTGATGGTGTCATTGGTAATGTCTATCATGCTACTGGGGCAGCTTTTCGGCCAGGTATAAATAAGGCTGCAGCATATGATGGATGAACACGTTCTTTTCGCTGTCGGGGAAAAGCTTGTAATAGGCATCATCATCGTAGAGCACGATCATGTTCCCCGTTCGCACATAATTATTGCTCTGGTATAGTACCGGCGACTGGTATTCCGGCAGATGCTCCTTCACAAAGCCATAGGTCATATTCCCGAGGTAGCGCTGATACGCTCTTTGCGCTTTCTGCGCAGGCTTCACCAGGCGCTTATAGATGTGACGCATAACCACCCGCTTCGTCCATTTCTGCTGCTTGATAAAACGCGGCGCATTGACAAAAGGGTTGGTCTTATTAAAGTCATCAAGTGTCTGTATAGAGATCGGGGTTTCGGGTACCCAGTCGGCCGCGTTCACTACGTTGAAGGCCCAGCCGTATTGGGTGAGAGCTTCGTACTCATACGCGTAATAAAGATTACCCGGTTTAGGCGCCGCGCTGCAATAGGTTTTGAAGCGTACATCCGAAGGAATGACACGCTGCTCCCGAAGCTTGTACAGGTGGGAGGTAAGCAGGTAGGCAATGGCGCCGCCCTGGCTGTGCCCCATCACAATAAATTCCTTAATTCCTTTTTTATAGCAGGAGTCTATCCTGGGTACGATATCTTCGGCGAGGTAGGCCATGCCCACCAGCCAGCCCACATGTACGGCCGCTTTTGGGTTGGAAGCCAGCTTGTAGGTGAACCTCTTGCTCTTGCTGAGCACCAGCTGTCCCTTTGCAGGAACCATTGCGGCGTAAAAATTTTCCAGCCAGCTAACCGTTTTAGCCGTTGTTCCGCGGATGCTGATCACGGCTACCGAATCATTATTCACCCAGAGGTCCCAGCAGTTATCCAGGCCCACTACCGGCGAACGGTATACGAAGCGGAAGTGCTCAGGCGCGGCGATGTCTTTAAAGAACAGGCTGTCGCCATGCCTTGAAAATATCTTTAGCATCTCGATGTATTCCTGTTTATTGAACCCGGGCTTCAGGTGCTGTGCCTGCACGGAACCATACAGCAGCGAGGAGAGAAGGATAAAGAGTAACCTGTATTTCATGCGATGAGTGTTAGCGGGTGAATTCTAAGCGGTTAACCCGGGCCGGTAACGGTATCACTAAATATACAGGTATGCCTTTGAAATAACAAAGAAGCCGGATGGCCAAAAAAGAAGATGGCAGCTCCGGGTTAGGGAACTGCCATGAATGCGTAAGATGCGGAGATCACTTTTTCGAGGCCATCGTCCTTAAGCGGTATACCAGCAGGGCTGCGATGCACATGCAGCTTTCGATCTTCAGCCATTGAGATCCGAAGTCGCCGAGGCTGCCTTCTGCCATGATGGTGATGAGACGTGAAAGCGCGTAGAAGCCCGCGATCATAGCCACGAAGAGCAGCCCCTTCATCTGGTCCCTGATACCCAGGTATACAAGGGTGATGACCATCACCATTCCGGCGCCGCCATACACACCGCGGATGGAGCTGTAAGCGTCGTTATTATCAAGCTGCACCTGTACCAGCGCCATCACGGCCTGCGGATCTGAAAATGCCATCATGCTAACCATGAGGATGCCGAGCGCGGTGAGGCCGATCAGGGTGATGCTCAATACCCGGAGGATTGTTTTACTTTCCATAAGTTGTTTTATTATTTTTAGGGCAAAATAAGGTCGCATTTTCTGAACCCGTTTTACTTTATGCGACATTCACTTGACCATTTCACGACATGCAGGTTCACAACGAAATCATCCGGAACATTGCCCGTAACTGTGCAGCCTATGGCATCACCGAAGAGCAGGTATATGCCCTCGCGAAGCTCGACCCGGAACTGCTCGCGCCGGAAGATGGGATGCAGGACTGGCGGGTAGGGGTGAGGGTATGGGAGAGCGCTCTGCAATTGACAAATTACCGTTTGATCAGCCTGAGCTTCGGTAAGAATGTAACCTTTTCTTCCCTGGGCTGGATCGCGCCGCTTACGGCCAGCAGCCCGACCCTGGCCATGGCCTGGAAAAGCTTCACCGGTTATTTTCCGCTGATGGGCGATATGTTCGCGTATCATATGGAGGAGCATCCCGATGGTTCGGTGAAGATCGTCTATCAGCCCTCAGCGATCTGGGTGGATAGCAGCCCGGTCACCGCCGCGCTGGCCATTGAGCATGCCATGAGCCTTACCCTTTCTTTATCCGGATACCTGAGCGGCAAGATCATCCGGCCGGTGTACGCGTCGCTGGCCTATCATACGGAGGGGAAATACCTTTCCGCCTACCAGGATTTGTTCGGGCAGGTGCATTTCGGCGCCGCTGAAAATGCGCTGGTCTTTGATAAGGCCACGTCTGGTCTTCCTCTTATTTCTGCCAATAAGCTTATGTACGAAAACATGAGCAGGCTATGTGAGGAAAAGATGCGTGAGCTCCGGAGCCAGGAGGGTATGGCCAGCCGGGTGTCGCAGATCCTTCATAGTAAGAAAGCGTTCTATAACCCGAAGATCGAAGAGGTGGCGGCCATGCTGAACATGAGCGCGCGCACCCTGCAGCGTAAGCTGAAAGAGGAGCATAAAACCTATCAGCAGGTGTTGGAAGAATACCAGGTAGAAGCCGCTTCTCAGCTACTGACCCGTCCTGGTACCCGGGTGCAGGAGGTAGCCTTCCTGCTGGGTTTTACCAGCCTGCAAAGCTTCAGCCGTTCCTTCAAACGAAAAACAGGCATAAGCCCGAGGGCATTGAAGCAGAAAGTTTGAAGAGAAAATTTATTCCCTTAGCTGCAATCCTTCTTTTTTCAACTCTTCTTTCTCTGCCGCGCTGTAAAACGGACTCTTCTCCAGGTTCAGCAGGAAATACTGCAAGGCATTTTCAAACGGGAATTTAAGCTCTTTCTGCGCCATGGCAATGAACAGGTAGCTCTCGGAATAATCCGGGTATACCTCTGCCAGGAGCTTCCAGGCATCGATAGCCTGCTCGTATTTTCCTTCATTATAAAACTGCCATCCCTTGCCGTTGAACACGCCTATGCTGAACGGGATGCGTTCCTTATAGGTGAGTCGTACGGTGTTCATGGCCCCGGCGTATTTGGTATAGTCGCTGGTGGCCGAAGTGGTATCGTGATAGAAGCGCATGGACTGGTTGGCCCATTCGGAGAAGAGGGTATACAGGGATTGTCCGACCGTGAGCCCGGGTGTGGTGAAATGGCTTGAACGGTAGAATTCATATCCTTTGAAATGAAAGTAATCCGGCTTCCGGGCTTTGTTCAGCCGGTCGCGCATCAGGCTGTAATCACGGGTATCTTCAATGGAATCTCCGGTAGCGAACTGGTAGTATACCTGGTGAGGCATGGTAGGGTAAGCGCTCAGCGCATTGGCGATGGAATCTACAAGGTTCACATTCTTCTGCGTGAAGAAAGGGCTGATGGAGATCACGCCGTTCAGCTCGTCGAAGTGCTTATAGAGCTGGTAAGTGCTGAAGAAGCCATAACGCGAATGACCGATCAGCAGCTTGAATGAATTGCAGGCATAAAAATCGCGGGCAAGCGGGATCAGCTCCTTGAAGATGAAGCGATCGTTCTTTTCGCCCAAACCGTTGGCAGCACTCGTTTTGAGCTGGGTTTCGGGATAGCGTTTCGTGTTGTCGCTGCTCACGCCGATGATCACGCAGGCCGGCATCTGTCCGAAAGCCGTCAGGTAATCCATGGTCTGGATCGTATAATTAAAATTGAGCTCATTCTGCCGGTCGTATACAATGATCAGGGGGTAGGTGCTTCTTTGTCCGTAACGGAATTCCTTAGGCACGATCACCGTAAAGCTTTTTTCGTATCCGAGGTATTCCGACAGGATAGAGGTATCACATAGCTTCTTATAGCTTTCCCAGCCCTGGCTATGCGCTGCGGATGTAAGCAATATTAAAAGGATAAGGGCTGATAGTCTTCTCATTATTCAGGGTGAAAAAATTAAAGATAGCTGATTCGGGAGAAGAATCAAGCGAACGCGTTTGCCAGTTTAAGCTTCCCTCAGTTCCTGATGGTCTGCTCTTCTGAACAGGGGTATACCAAAAAAGCCGG
>CALNCF010000404.1 GCA_937875035.1 uncultured Sphingobacteriaceae bacterium
TTACCAGGAAATCGCTGAAGCACTAGATAAATCTATCTTTAAGATCGAAGAAGCCATCCTGAAAGCGCTGGAGATCACTCCTCCCGAATTATCTGCGGATATCTACCAGACCGGTATTTACCTGACCGGTGGCGGGGCTTTGCTGCGCGGGCTTGACAAACGGATCTCCGCTAAGACCAAATTACCGGTGCACATTGCAGAAGATCCTTTAAGAGCCGTGGTACGCGGTACAGGCATCGCCTTAAAGAACATCGGTAATTTCAAATTCCTGATGACCTGATCTGATCATGGCTTTAATTTCTATTGACTAAAAACGGATGCGTAATCTCTGGGTCTTCTTTTTAAGATATTACTCATTCTTCCTGTTCCTCCTGCTGGAGGTGATCGCCTTTACCCTGATCGTACGGAACAACAGCTTCCAGCACGCCACCGTGCTGAACTCGGCCAACGTGATCAGCGGCGACCTGTATAAGCTGACTTCAGATGTATACGGGTTCATCAACCTGGGCGAAACCAACGACAGCCTTGTAACCGAGAACGCGCGTCTGCGAAATCTCCTGCTGAACCAGGTGATGGATACCGTGGCTGTTAAAGGCTCCATTAACGATACCCTGCAGAAGCTGCGCTTTACCTATATCGAAGCCAAGGTGGTGAACAACTCCGTGAACCGCCGGAATAATTACCTGACCCTGAACCGAGGGAGCCGTCACGGCATCCGTAAGAACATGGGGGTAGTAGGCACACGGGGGATCATCGGGATCGTGAAAGACGTATCCGACCATTACAGCACCGTGATCTCTTTCCTGCATAAGGACAGCCGCATCAGCGCGAAGATCGGCTCGACCGGCGACTTCGGATCGCTGGTTTGGGATGGCACCGATCCACGGACCGCCAGCCTGCGCGATATACCCACACACGTGAAGCTGCATGTAGGCGACAGCATCCTGACGACCGGCTTCTCTTCCATCTTCCCTGAAAACATTATGATCGGCGTGGTAACCCGGTTCGCACAGAACCCGGGCGATAATTTCTTCGATATCGAAGTAAAGCTCTCTACGAATTTCAGCACGCTTCAATATGTATATGTGATTGAAGATAAGCTGTCGGATGAACGTATCAAACTGGAGGAGGCTAACCAATGATCAGGATCTTAAGCAGCAATATCGTCCGCTATATAATACTCGTACTCTTGCAGGTGCTGGTGCTTAATCATGTCGGCCTGTTCAACATGGTGAATCCTTACCTGTATATCCTTTTTATTTTACTGCTCCCGGTAGATACTCCCTTATACCTGCTCCTGGGTCTTGCCTTTATACTCGGCCTGAGCATCGATATGTTTTCCGACACCGGGGGCATGCATGCCGCGGCCACGGTGTTCATGGCATTCTGCCGTCCGCTGATCCTGCTCGTCATCACTCCTCACGGCGGGTATGAGCATCAGCCCCTTCCCAATTTAAAGAACATGGGCTTCCCCTGGTTCATGGCCTACTCGGCAACCATGGTGCTGCTTCACCATCTCGTATTATTCAATATCGAGATCTTCCGCTTTTCCGAATTCCCGATCACGCTGATGAGGGCTGTGTTCAGTTCGATTTTTACCTTAACTTTGATCCTGATTTCGCAGTACCTGTTCAGCAGTGCCAAACAACGATAAATGAATATTTTTTTCGAGAGGAAGTATGTTATTCAGGGAATCATCATTCTTACCGGACTGATTCTCCTTGCCCGCCTGTTTTATATACAGGTGGTGGATGACAGCTATTTTCTTTCGGCGAACAACAACGTATTGCGGAAGATCATCGTGTACCCTGCCCGCGGGATCATCTACGACCGGACCGGCAGGATCATGGTGCAGAACGAGCCGGTATATGACCTGATGGTTATACCCCGGCAGGTCAAAGAAATTGATACCACGCAGTTCTGCAGCCTGATCGGCATCGAAAAGCGTGAGTTCATCGAACGCCTGGAAAAGGCCCGTAAATACTCTCCCTATAAATCATCCATCTTCGAAAAGCAATTGTCGGCCC
>CALNCF010000405.1 GCA_937875035.1 uncultured Sphingobacteriaceae bacterium
AAATTCAAAGCCCGTTTCGTAAGGGTCGCTGTACGTGATCTCAAACGATAAGGGATCGGAGATCACATCATACTCTTCAGCCCAGGGCTTGATCAGCCAGAAACGGATAAAATAAAGTCCCGAAGCCAGCTTCAGGTCTTCGAGGCTCAATACGATCTCTTTTAATACGCCATTCTCCAATTCGATGCGCTCTTCCTGCATGGGTGCGGTCGAAGAGTACGACAACACGTTCCCCTGCTCATCATACAGCTCCATTTCCACCGCTACTTTTTCGGCATAGGGAGAGTAAAGACCGAGGGCCACCTGTAAGGTGTCGCCATATTTCAGCTCCGGGTTTTGCAGACGCGCATAGGCGAAGCACGGCTTCGGCGATCCGGCGTACTGCGCGGAACGGTACTCGGTGTCTCCACCCTCTGAAGCGCCGCTGCTCAGGTAAGAGGTCACAGCCTCAGCCGCGCTTCCGTCCAGCTTTACTTTTCCGCCCTGCATCAGGATACCGCGCGTGCACAACGACTGGATCGCTGCCATGTTATGGCTCACGAACAATACGGTACGGCCTTCCTTGCGGCTCACATCATCCATCTTGCCCAGGCATTTTTTCTGGAATTGCGCATCGCCCACAGCCAGCACTTCATCCACGATCAGGATCTCCGGCTCCAGGTGCGCGGCTACCGCGAACGCGAGGCGCACATACATGCCGGAAGAGTAACGCTTCACCGGGGTATCCAGGAAACGTTCCACTTCCGCGAAGTCGACAATCTCATCGAACTTCGAACGGATCTCTTCCTGGCTCATCCCGAGGATGGCGCCGTTCAGGAAAATATTTTCGCGACCGGTCAGCTCCGGGTGGAAGCCGGTGCCTACTTCGAGCAGGCTGGCCACACGGCCCTTAATACGGATGCTTCCACTGGTCGGTTCCGTAATACGGCTCAGTATCTTGAGCAGGGTGGATTTCCCGGCACCGTTCCTGCCGATAATGCCGACACGGTCGCCCTGGCGGATATCGAAGCTCACATCTTTCAGCGCCCAGAATTCTTCGCTGTGAAGCGCCCTGGACGGAGCCCGAAAAATACCCTTCGCTTTCTGAATGATCACATCCCGGAGCGCCGTATAGCGTTCCTGTCCTTCGTGTGAAAGGTAGAAACGTTTGGAAACCTGTTCCGCGCTGATTATGATATCGCTCATGGTCTTGGTAATAATAAGAGGTTGCTCAGGCTTGCTTCTTCAAATCTTTCTACGGGTTCGAGAAATGAATCGTGTACCTGGTACAGCTTGTAATTATATTCGGACAGGAAGCTGTTCCAGTCGGCAGGTGTTACCCCGCTTTCTCCCTGGTAATTCGTATCCCATTCGAGGATGATCATGGGGCGCTGCGCCCTGATGGTTCCGGACAGGCCTTTCAGCACTTTCCATTCAAAGCCTTCCACATCGATCTTGATAAAAGAGATTCGTTCTATATGATGTTCCGCGATCAGCTCATCACCCCTGCGTACATCTACCTGCAGGTTCCCCTTGCCATCGCCATTGCGCAGGGTTACCGCACCCAGGTTATCGGTCTGTTCGGAAAAACGAATCGTCACGGTTTCATTGATATCACCTAAAGCATAAGGGAATACCGTGATATTAGCTGCCGCGTTCAGGCTGATGTTCTTCTCCAGCAGGCCACGGGTATAAGGGATGGGCTCAAAGGCATATACCTTTCCTTTCGAACCTACCATACGCGAAAGCCGGAGTGATTGGATCCCGATGTTCGCGCCGATATCCAGCACGACTGCGTCCTCTTTCACGAGGCCGGCCATCACATCACGGATCTCGCTTTCGTACACACCCTGCATCCACACCTTGCGGCCTATGTAATCATCACTCTGGAAATGGATGAGGATACCCTCCTGTTCGAGCCAGGTAATACCCTCGTATTTTTTTCGCGCCAGGCACCTGTATAAAAAGTCTGTCAGCCGTTCGTTGAACAGGCCTCTGTAGCTGCGGGTGACCTTTAAGATCCTGCTTAGTCTGCTCATTGTATCAGATATGATCTGCAAAGCCGCGTTCCATCTTCCTGAAATAGCGTACGCCCAGGATCGTGATCACGATCGCGATGCCCGGGGGGATCGCCGTCCACCAGATAATATGAATCCTTCCCAGTAGATCGGTGTTTCACCTTTCAGCAGGCACCAGCGGAAGCCATCGATCACGCTCACCATCGGGTTGAGCGAATACAGCAGGCGCCATTTCTCCGGCACTACCGAGCTGCTGAAGCCCACCGGTGATATGTACAGACCGAACTGAACCACAAAAGGAATGATATAACGGAAATCGCGGTACTTGACATTGAGCGCTGTGAACAGCAGCCCCGAGCCGAATGCCGTAATAAATGCGAGCACAATGAACACCGGCAAAAAGATAACCTGCCATCCCGGAGCATAGCTGTACCATATAAACAGTAAGAGCATCACAAGAAAGGATACGAGGAAATCGATCAGGCTCACGATCACCGAGCTTGCGGGCACGATCATGCGGGGAAAATAAACCTTGGAGATCAGGTTCGCGTTCCCGATCAGGCTTCCGCTGCTTTCTGATAAAGCGTTGGAAAAAAACTGCCAGGGCAGCATAGCGGCATACACCATGATCGCGTACGGAGCCGTGCCTTCGGCAGGCAGCTTAGCAACCTTGCTGAAGATGACCGTAAAGATGATCATTGTGAGCAGCGGACGGATAATGCTCCATGCCGCACCGATTACGGTTTGCTTATACCTTACCTTGATGTCTCTCCAGGCAAGGATGTAGAACAGTTCCCGGTAACGCCACAAGTCCCTCCAGTAATTCTTCTCTGCCCTTCCGGCTTCAATAATAATTTCTTCTGCCATCTTAATCAGCTAAATAGTGCTTCCATGCTTCTTTATATTTCTCATAGCCAAACGCCTGCAATACCTGTTGCTGCAAGGCTGCCCCCCTGGTGATTTGCGCGTCGCTTAATGCTTTCGTGATCGCATCGCAGAGTGGAGCCTCATTGCCGGGATCCACGAGGGTACCTAACTGGCCTTGCTGTAAAGCGTCCACGCTTCCGTCGGCATTACCAGCGATCACCGGAACCCCGTGAGCCATGGCTTCCAGGTACACCAGTCCGAAACCCTCTTCCCTGCTGGGCATTACAAATACATCCGCCAGCGAAAAATAATCACGAAGATCTTCTTCGGGAACGAAACCGGTAATACGCAGGTGCGCAGATACCTTGTGCGATGCAGCCAGGTGCTCGAGCCGTTGCTTCTCTGCTTCATCATATTTCCCCGCGATCACATAGACCAGCGACGGGAAGCGTTGTAATAGTTCAGGCAGCAGGCGGATCACGGTATCGTAGCCTTTATATTGCTCTTCGGATGATAAACGCGCGAGCGTAAAGATCACCCGGCTGTCTGCGGAAATATTCCATCGCCTGGCCAGCGTTTCATCCCGGCCAAACTCATGAGGCAAGGACAGAACAGGGTCGAGGCAATGGTTCAGTACGCGGACCTTTTTTTCATCGAGGGTATGCAATTCCAGAAGTCGTTGCTTGGTATAGTGGCTGACAGCAATGATCACATCGGCCTTTTTCAGCAGGGCTTCCTGTATACCCGAAAGCCGCCGCCATACTTCGATGCCATGTGCCATCAGTATTATTTTACAGCGGGGATTCAGGAGCTTGATCAGCAATCCCGGAAAGGACAGGTTAATATGTGTCAGGATGATGGTATCGGCAAAGAGGGAATGGTACAGGCTATTCAGCATGAAACCGATACGGTTCCCTTTAAAGCCCCGG
>CALNCF010000406.1 GCA_937875035.1 uncultured Sphingobacteriaceae bacterium
GCGGTAAGCCCTAACGGGCGCTACCTGGCCGCGGGTTGCAGGGATTCATCTGTCGTGATCCTGCTGGCCGAAGACCTGAGCATCTGTCACCGGCTGGAGGGACATACCATGGCGGTGTTCTCCTTAGCGTTCTCACCCGACGGACAATTCCTCGTATCAGGTTCACGCGACGCGCAACTGATGGTATGGAGCGTTCCGGTGTTCAATCTCTATAAACAGATTCCCGCGCATCTCTTCGCTGTCAACAGCATTGCCTGGCACCCCGAAGAAAACCTGTTCGCTTCCGCAAGCATGGATAAGAGCATCAAGATCTGGGACGGCGAAACCTTTCAGCTCCGCAAGATCATCGACCTTTCGAAGAGTACCGGTGGGCACCGCCTGTCGGTGAACAAGATCTGCTGGAACCGCTATGCCGATCAACTGGTGTCGGTATCGGATGATAAAATAGTGATGGTGTGGGATGTGAGAGCCGATTAGCTATACAGCCACAAAGCATAAAAATAACCTAGCTTTTTACTTTCTTATGTATAATCCATACATGTATATTAACACACATCAACTATCAGTTACTTTAGAATCACACCAACACAGACATGTCTCAAAAATGAAAACAAAAACGAATATAATTACGTGTATCCTGTGCCTACTAACTACTGCGGTCTTTGCCCAGGATTTAATACCATTTAATGATAAAAACGGCAAATTCGGATATATAGATCGTACGGGGAGAGTCATTGTCGCGCCAAAATATACATACGTGGAAGTTTTTGATGGAGACTTTGCTGAAGTCGGGGTGAATAACGGGCTAAATAATAAATGTGGCTTTATCGACCGAACAGGAAAAATAGTGGTTCCACTGAAATACAACGCTGCAGGCCCGTTCAGTCAAGGATTAGCCTGGGTACAACGAAAACACAAATATGGTTTTGTCAATCAAAAAGGGGAAGAACAAATTCCATTAATTTTCCAAGATGCTAAATGGTTCTCGGAAGGATTGGCTGCAGTAAAGTCTGACGGCAAATGGGGCTTTATTAATGCGTCGGGTAAAACTATTATCCCATTCCGATACGATGATATTGGGGGTATGCAAAGCTTTTACAAGGGGAAAGTAAATGTTAAGCTCGGCGACCGGTATTTCGATATCGATAAAAACGGGAATGAATTGAAATAAGTCCCCGACGCAATCCCGTAGAGCAATACCTCAGGAAGCCCTCCTAGTCCGGCTGCCATACTCTACACTTGTAATACCCGCTTGATAATACGCAGCTTATGCGAGTAACGCTTGGTGTCTACGTTGAAGATCCCCTGGTGATCCAGCACATCCACCCGTACCTTACCCGATGCGTGGATGATTTTATGATCATCGAGCACGATACCCACATGGATGATGCGTTCTTCTTCATTGTCGAAGAAGGCGAGATCGCCGGGCTGAGCCTCTTCCAGGAAATTAACCAGGGTGCCCTGTTCTGCCTGCTGCCAGGCATCGCGCCGCAAACGGTAGCCGAGTATCTTATACACTACTTGTACAAAGCCGGAACAATCGATACCGAACAGCGAACGTCCACCCCAAAGGTATGGAGCATGGAGAAAGTGAAATGCATACTCTTCGAGCCGGCCCTGCACAGCCGCGCTGGCCGACACTGCGCTCTTTCCTAAAAAGGTGTATTCCTGCTCATTGATGTATACCTGGTCGCCGTTGTAACGGGGCAGCGTGCTGCCCAGCAATACCGGGATCATTTCACCTGCTGCTGTCAACACAGGATTTACGAGGTCTGTAGCCACTGCCGGGAAAGCCGGCGCATAAGCTTCGACGCCATCGGTCAGCACGACGTATTGCTTATGATCGATCCAACCTTCGTAATCGTCCCAGGTGCCGCGCACACGGGTCCATTTCTCCTGCTGCTCCAGGATCTCGAAGGTCTCTCCGAAGAGGAGCTGCGATACCTGTGCGGCACGATCGTTCGCTTCCGACCGGAGCGGAACCACGCTTAAATGACAAATACCAAAGGCAGGGGATGTATCCATACACCAAATATAATCTTATAAAATAAAAAAAGGAGGTTCAGAACCTCCTTTCAAATGATTTCCGAACAGAACTATTCGTTTAGATGCAGCCAGTCTTTCTTGGCCAGCAGCTCTTCTTCTGTTTCACGTACGTTCTCATCGTCGATACAGCAATCGACCGGGCAAACCGCCGCGCACTGGGGCTCATCATGAAATCCCACGCACTCGGTACACTTATCAGGAACAATGTAATATACTTCGTCGGATATGGCCGACTGCGGCTCATCGGCATTCAGTGTATTGCCATCGCCAAAGTCGATCAAACCTTTTAATCCTGTGCCATCTGAGAATTTCCAGGATGCACCCGCATCATAGATCGCATTATTGGGGCACTCTGGTTCGCAGGCACCGCAGTTAATACATTCATCAGTAATTATGATCGCCATTTCTAAAAATCTTTATTTTCCTAATTTCAACGCGCAAATATAACACATTCCCCGAGTTAAAAGTTTGTAAATTTGCGATGAAAATCAATTATGACACAGGAACAGCGAATACATGCGTTTGCCCGCTTAGGCAGCTATATCAGCGAGGGAAGCGAAACCCTCGACACACTTATACAAACAGCCCATCATTACAATGGCTGGTTCACACCGGAACAGGTAGAATCAACCCTGAAGCAATGGGGCGCCCTGCTCACAACAGAAAACGTGGAGCAATGGCTGGCGCCTTATGCCGGCCGGTTCGGGGAGAATGATCCGAAAACCGTAGGGCTGATCCTCGCGGGGAATATTCCCTTAGTGGGCTTTCATGATGTGCTGAGTGTGCTGATCACCGGGCACCGGGCGATGATCAAGGTATCTTCACAAGACCCTAAACTCATCCCGCACCTGCTGGAACAGCTCGTATTCTTTGAGCCTGCATTCAGCGAACACATCATCCTGACCGAACGCCTTACCGGGTTTGATGCGGTGATCGCGACAGGCAGCAATAACAGCTCACGGTATTTCGATCATTATTTCGGGCCGTACCCGCATATTATCCGTAAGAACCGGAATTCGGTGGCGGTGCTGACCGGGAAGGAAACAGCAGAGGAATTACTGGCCCTCGGAAAGGACATCTTTATGTATTTCGGACTGGGCTGCCGGAACGTATCCAAGCTGTACGTACCTGAAGGCTACACCTTTGATCAATTGTACGAGGCAATAGAACCTTATAAGACAGTGCTCGATCATTATAAGTATTCGAACAATTACGACTATAACCGTACCCTCCTGCTCATGAATTCGGTGCCTCATGTAGATAACCGTTTCCTGATGATCTCGGAGAACCCGGGCCTGAGCTCACCGATGGCGAGCCTGCATTACGAAACGTACACGGATAATGCAGCCCTGGAAGAAACGCTTGCAGCGCTCCGGGATCAGATCCAGTGCGTGGTAAGCAGCAAGGGCTGGGTGCCGGGCAGCTTTTCCTTTGGCGAGGCACAAAAACCTCTGTTAGAAGATTATGCCGATGGGGTGAACACGCTGGATTTCCTGGCTGCCCTCTGATACCAGCCGGCACAGTCAACGTTCATAGACGTGACCTTCCTTCTATCCCATAAAAAAAGTCCCGCACATTTCTGTACGGGACTTTTTATTGAATCATTTATGGAGATTATTTTACAGCTACCTTGAAGGCATCTGTTTCCATATATTTCTTGAACTCTAAATCAGATTTTGCTTTTTCGCGGAAAGAAGCATCTTCGCGGATCGCACGGGTGATATTGGTAGTAGTCATATCAAGGTCGTTTGAACGCGCACCGATGATCGCTTTCAGGTAGAAAGCCGCTGCATCTTGTTTTGCACAGTCGATGTTACGTTTAGCCACATCGTAGTTACCTGCCAGGGTTGCTGCTAAAGCCGCGTTGTATGAGCAACCGCTTGCTGAACCATAGTAAGATAACGCTGAGTTGTAATCACCCTGACGAACTTTCAGGTTACCCAGGTTTACACTGTTGTTTGCACCGAAAGATTTAGCGAGCATCAGGTTGCTTTCTGCATTCACATAATCTTTGTTCTGTAAGTAAGCCACACCCATGTTGTTGTACACTACACCGTTGTCTTTACTTAAAGAACCTGCTTTTTGAAGCAATGTCAACGCGTCCTTCGCTTTGCCACCTTGTGTAAGGTACACGTAAGCTACGTTGTTAGGTCCTCTCCAGTCGTTCGGGAATTTCGTAGAGAACATATTGTAAATTCTCAGCTTTTCGTTCAGGTCGGTAGTTAAGGTAGCTGCGTACAATATTTCTTCCGCTTTCAGCGTAGTGTCGTTCGGGTTAGCAATCGCCGCCTTGATCTGATCGTCTGTTTTACGTTTCTCTGTAGCGATCAGGGTTACTTCT
>CALNCF010000407.1 GCA_937875035.1 uncultured Sphingobacteriaceae bacterium
GCATGAGCTGATCAAGAATGTATTCGACTTCAACGACCGTACGGTGAAGAAGATCATGGTTCCGCGCACATCCATTGTGGCGGCCGACATCGACATGCCTTACCAGGAATTCCTGGATATCATGATCAATGAGGGCTATACCCGCATGCCGGTGTACAGGAACAGTATCGACGAGATCGTAGGCTTCGTACATGTGAAGGATATCCTGATGAAGGAACGCAAGACCCTGAACCTGCAGGTAAAAGACCTGCTGCGCCCGGTGTACTTCATTCCTGAATCGAAGCGTATTGCTGATCTCCTGACGGAAATGAAGAACAAGAAGAACCCGAACATTGCCATTGTGCTCGACGAGTTCGGGGGCACGGCCGGCCTGGTAACGATGGAGGATATTATTGAGGAGCTGGTGGGTGAGATCCAGGATGAGCACGATGAGGAAAAGCCAAAGGTGGTGCAGGTCAGCGACAACGAGTTTATCGTAGACGCGCAATCGGCGATCAGCGATGTGAATGAGTTTGTTCCCCTGGCCCTGCCGGAGGATGATGAATATGATTCCGTAGCCGGGCTGATGAACGTGGTGTTCGAAAAGATCCCGGAGATCGGTGAGGAGATCAGCTTCGGAGGCTACCGTTTCACGGTGCTTCAGAAACAAAAGAACAATGTAGAATCGGTACGCATGGTGTTGCTGGGTAAGCCAGGCTCCGATACCGTATCCGAATAACCTGTCCTATTCAAACCCAGTCTTAAGGGTATCAGCTTATGCATCTTTTTTATACACCGGAGATCAACAGTGCGCTTTACACTCTGAGCGAGGAAGAGAGCAAGCATTGTATTAAAGTGTTGCGTCTTCAAAAGGATGATGTGATCTATCTGGTGGATGGCAAGGGTGGCTTCTTCAAGACACGTATTGTAGACGAGCACCCGAAACGCTGTACGGTGGAGGTGGTAGAGTCGACCCGGGAATATGGCAAGCGCAATCATTACCTGCACATCGCGGTAGCGCCCACCAAGAACATGGAACGTTTGGAATGGTTCCTGGAGAAGGCGACCGAGATCGGCATCGATGAGATTACGCCTGTAATCTGCCAGCGATCCGAACGCAAGGAGGTGAAGACCGAGCGCCTGAACAAGATCATCGAATCGGCGATGAAGCAAAGCATCAAAGCCTATCACCCTCAATTGAACGAGGCCATCCCGTTGAAAGAGTTCCTGAAAAAAAAGCACAGCGGCGATAAGTATATTGCGCATTGCATCGAAGAGAGCACGCGCGCAACCTTGCAGGTATCAGGATCCCAACACTATTTAATACTCATCGGCCCCGAAGGAGATTTCAGTCCGGAGGAAGTAGAGCTGGCTATGAAATCAGGATATATTCCAATAACTTTAGGCGAAAGCCGTTTAAGAACCGAAACCGCCGCCTTGCAGGCTTGTTTCGAAGTGAATTATTTGAACCGATGAGAAGCACCGTTATCTTACCGAAAAGAATATACGCCATCCTGTTACTGATGGGTAGCCTGCTGTCTTTTTCATTTGCGCCTGCACCATCTTACCGCATCGCACGCCTCAAGTATAATGGCGGCGGCGACTGGTATTCCAGCCGTACGGCGCTGACCAACCTCATTAAGTTTTCGAATGAAAACCTGAATACGAATATTTTCCCCGAGGAAGCGACCGTTGAGCCGGGCAGCGCGGAACTGTTCAATTATCCGTATGTGTTTGCTACGGGTCATGGTAACATCGTGTTCTCCGACCAGGAAGCGCAGAACCTGCGGAAATACCTTACAGGCGGAGGCTTCATTCATTTTTGCGATAACTACGGAATGGATAAATACCTGCGGCTGGCCATGAAGAAGGTTTTCCCGGACCTGAATTTTGTGGAGCTTCCCTTTTCGCACCCGGTATACAACCAGAAGTACCGTTTCCAGAACGGCTTGCCGAAGATCCACGAGCACGACGGCAAACGCGCCCAGGGTTTCGGGATCATATACGAAGGGCGGCTGGTGTGCTTTTACGATTATGAATCGGACCTGGGGAATGGCTGGGAAGATGTGGGAACATACCCGACCGATTCTCCCGAATTGCACGAGAAGGCCCTGAAAATGGGAGCGAACCTGCTGCAATACGTGTTCACCAATTAAACGGCTCAATTTTAAAATATCCTTACATTTGTTTCATGTACACTGTAACTGTTAATAAAAATTCGACCCATCGTATCGAGTTCGATAAGACGGGGATCCGTATAGATGCTGAAAGCATAGCGCTGGATATCGCGCCGCTCCGTGAAGGAAGGTTTCATGTGCTGAAGGGTAACGGATCGTATAATGTACAGGTGATCTCTTTGGATGCGGAAACCAAAACCGCAGTGATCCGTGTCAATAATAATAATTATTCTGTAGAGGTAAAAGACCAGTTCGACGAGCTGTTGCACAAGCTCGGGATGGATAACCTAAACGCGAAAAAGGTGAATGATATCAAGGCGCCGATGCCGGGACTGGTGTTGAAAGTGCTGGTAAAGGACGGGGATTCCATAAAGAAAGGAGATAACCTGCTGGTGCTCGAAGCAATGAAGATGGAAAACATTATTAAAGCGCCTGCCGACGGTGTGATTAAATCCGTCAGGGTTACTCCTTCCGATAAGGTGGAAAAAAACCAGGTATTGGTTAACCTGGCTTAATTCAGTTTCTTCAAAAAATCCCCCGATACAATAAACCCTCAGATCAGTAACGATTATATTGTAAAGGGGGATGAGGCATGGTTACAAGGTGTCTACGCTTTCGATTTCCTTATCGCAGATCAGCCCGTAATTCGTCATCTTCCATTGTACCTGCTCCAGGTTGTTCCTTTTGCAGGGGCTGGAATTTATATTGTGAATGTAATGATCCAGCTCATCGTCGATCACCAGGTTCGTTTGTTCCGGCACATACAGGATCAGCTTGATCCAGGGCGCTCTCCAGAATATCCCGTCCTTAATCTCAAAGTGATTATCGAAAGTCAGGATGGAATCTTTCTGTGAAAAATTATAGGAGATCCCGCTGGCCGTTTTAATGGCTGAGCTCACATCTTTTCCTCTCGAATTATAAATGGTCACCAGGCGCATTTCCTTGTTCTCGCTACGCTCGACAAGAGCAAGAAAGGACTGAAAGATTTCGACGGACAGGTAAAACGGTCCGGTGGATCTGCATCCG
>CALNCF010000408.1 GCA_937875035.1 uncultured Sphingobacteriaceae bacterium
GATTCCGGTCCGTAGATCTCCACGATCCTGCCCTTAGGCAGTCCCCCGATCCCCAGAGCGATATCCAGGCCTAAAGACCCCGTCGAGATCGACTCTACCTGCTCAATGGCTGTATCTCCCAGTTTCATGATCGCACCCTTACCATATGACTTTTCCAGCTTATCCAGCGTTAATTGTAATGCTTTTAATTTCTCTTTATTGTCAGCCATGATTGCGTTTGTTTTTTTAATTTTTGCTAAAAATAATAGCAAAATGTGATAATGCAAAAAAATATTTTCAACAGCGTTCTAAATACCATTCAGGGCACTAAACCCGGAATTATTGCAAAGTTCGGCCCTGGTTTTGAAAATTCAAACCGCTATTGTGCGGGTTTATTTATGAGGAGGTAACGGATGCTTGCTGTAGTATTTGCAGATTTGGGTAATACCGCATTCCTGGCATTTGGGAGTACGCGCCAGGCACACATAGCGCCCGTGCAGGATCAGCCAGTGGTGCGCGATATGGACTTTATCCTCCGGAATAAAGCGGATTAACTGCTTTTCAGCGGCTAATGGTGTTTTGGCATTGGTCGTGAGCCCGATGCGGGCAGACACACGGAACACATGCGTATCTACAGCCATGGTAGGCTGATTAAAGATCACGGAAGAGATGACATTGGCCGTTTTACGCCCGACCCCCGGCAGCTTCTGTAATTCATCGACCTCCGAAGGTACTTCTCCTCCAAAGCTTTCCACCAGCATTTTACCCATGCCGGCCAGGTGTTTGGCCTTATTGTTCGGGTAGCTGATGCTGCGGATGTACGGGAATATCTCGTCGGCGCTGGCCGTTGCCAGCAGCTCGGCTGTGGGGAAGCGTTCGAAAAGGGCAGGGGTAACCATATTCACCCTTTTATCTGTGCATTGCGCCGATAAGATCACCGCCACAAGCAGTTCATAAGGACTGTTATAATGCAGCTCCGTTTCTGCATCCGGGTTATGCTCCGAAAAATAGGCGATAAAAGCCTCGTATCTTTCCTTTTTGGTCATGTTCAAAGATACTTCCTTTCCGCTAAAAGCATAAAAAAATCCCGACCCCGGGATTAACCGGAACCGGGACCACCTTTGAAAAAAACCTTACTTCTTGTAAGATCTTGAATAGTCAAGAATGCTGGAGATTACGCTCATACTTGGTTCCAACACCAGACTATCCAACTTCAGCTTAAGAACATTCAGGTCCTCGAAATTGTTTTGAATTTCTGTGTCGTTTTCCAGTTGCTCTTCGAGATGTACCATCTCCGAAGCCGGCAATTCATGATAAAGGGCTTTGATAATGTCGTTTTGTGTAAAGGTTTGTACCATAAGCATTTCTGGGGGTTAAGAAATATACATGTGGATAACGGTCATGTCTGCCCCAATATTTTACGGTTCTGAAAAAAAATGAGCGGAACCTAAAAAAGGGGCTTGAGGCCCCTTCCTTTGTCTTAAAATCCATATTTCTGAAGCTTACATCGCCTGGCGGTAGCTGTACTCCTTCTGGTTCATCATCTTGCGAAGATTATTCAGTGCGTACCGCATCCTTCCGAGCGCCGTATTAATGCTCACATTCGTCAGATCCGCGATCTCCTTGAAGCTCAGATCACCGTAATGGCGCATGATCAGCACTTCTTTCTGTTCCTCCGGCAATAGCTGGATAAGGCGGCGCAGCTCATTGTGGCCCTGTTCGCGAAGCATCTTATCCTCGATACTCTCCTCCACGAATCCTAAGACCTCGAAAATATCGAAGCCATCAGTATTGGTCACGATCGGCGTACGCTTCTCCTTACGGAAATGGTCGATCACCAGGTTATGGGCAATACGCAATACCCAGGGAAGGAATTTGCCCTCCTCATTGTATTTGCCCGCTTTCAGGGTGTTGATTACCTTGATAAAAGTGTCCTGGAAGATATCCTCAGCCAGGTAGCTGTCTTTGACCAGCAGGTAAATAGATGTGTAAATTTTAGATTTGTGACGGCCGACGAGTTCTTCGAGCGCGGATTCCTGTCCTGACACATACAGATTGACGAGATCCTGATCACTAATTAATTTACGGTTCATAGATGTTTCCCTCCGTAGAATATTAAAAAAGTTAATTAGTGTAAAGGTTCAGTCGATATGTGTTCTCCTATTTTTATGGTTATGAATACTAAGAAACAATTATTGTTCCACAAATCAAAACTTTTTCCAAAATCGTTACATTTTCTAATTTGACGGGGCAAACACGGGGAATAGCGGATTGTTGTTAGATTTGCAGGAGAAAGATACATATGAGCAAAACATTGGTTGAAACCGCTGATCCCAGGAAAAATATCATTATAAAAGGCGCACGAGTTCATAATTTAAAAAATATCGATGTCGTTATCCCTAAAAACAAGTTTGTAGTTATTACCGGGCTTTCGGGCTCCGGTAAATCATCCCTGGCATTCGATACCCTGTATGCTGAAGGGCAGCGCCGCTATGTGGAGAGCCTCTCTTCCTATGCGCGGCAGTTCCTGGGGCGGATGAATAAGCCCGATGTGGATTATATCAAAGGGATCGCTCCCGCGATCGCGATCGAGCAGAAGGTAACAGCGACCAACCCGCGTTCCACCGTAGG
>CALNCF010000409.1 GCA_937875035.1 uncultured Sphingobacteriaceae bacterium
ACAGGCACGGCATGCTCCACCAGGATGGCCGGGTCGATCAGCATACCGACCGATACGAAGAAGATCGCGGCGAACAGGTCTTTCACCGATTTGGTGAGGTGCTCGATGCGCTCTGCCTGCGTGGTTTCCGCCAGCAATGAACCCATAATGAAGGCTCCTAATGCCGCGGAGAAACCTGATTTAGCGGCCAGCAATACCATCAGTAAACAAAGCGCCAGCGATACGATCAGCAGGGTTTCGTCATTCATCAGCTTCTTGGCCTTTTTCAGGAAGGTAGGGATGATGAAGATACCGCCGAGGAACCAGAGCACCAGGAAGAAGCATAGCTTTAAGAGCTGCATGAGCATCTCGGTGCCCGCGAACTGCTGGCTCACGGCAAGAGTAGTTAACAATACCAGCAATAAAATGGCGACCAGGTCTTCCACGATCAGTACCCCGAATACGAGCCCGGCGAACTTCTGCGATTTCACGCCGATCTCTTCAAAGGCCCGGATAATAATGGTGGTAGATGATACGGAAAGAATTCCCCCGAGGAAGATGCTGTCCATGACCGACCAGCCCAGGAGCTGCCCCGTAAAGAATCCGAAGACCAGCATCAGCACGACCTCTACAATGGCGGTGATGGAAGCGGAGCCGCCCACCTTGACCAGCTTCTTGAAGCTGAATTCCAGCCCGAGGCTGAACAGCAGGAAGATCACCCCGATCTCCGACCAGGTCTGGATACCTTTTTCATCAACAACCGTCGGCACCAGTGAAAAATGAGGGCCTACGAGCAGGCCGGCCAGGATATAACCCAGCACGATCGGCTGTTTGATCTTTTTAAACAATAATGTGGTAGCTCCTGCGGTAGCAAGGATCAACCCTAAGTCACTTATTAATTGTGGTAAATGAATCATGAATCTCTTTTAATTAATCGCTCTTGTTTTTAATTCTGTAAACCGTTTGTCCGGGTCCGGCACCGCGAAGCCCGACGGACTATGCCGGCTGTTCCCGGCGCCATAACATATAGTATAACTACGGCCTGCCATTCGCATACCGGCAGGGGGCATTTAAGCCCTTGAAAATAAGGGTACAGTTCTGGAACTCACCAGAAGTAATGGGTAGGGAAAAGAGTAAGGAACAGGTATTTGAACAGGCTGTTGATGCTTAATACGATCTGACGATCAGGATATGGACTGGTATAGTCTGTTTGTCCCGAAGCGCCGGGCGGACGTGAAAGCAAGGGTTCCCTGGACGGTTTGCGTGAATACGATTTGACAAGATCCGAGAAGTCGAGGCTGAAATTAAAATGATCCCGCTTCTTGGATGTCTGAAGCGTGCATCCCTTTTTGATAAAGAGCTGTGGAAGAGAATTTAACGGTGGATTTGCTTCGACGCTTGTCAGCGACATAGCTAAAGTAAAAAGCAATATACTCCATCTCAAATAAATCATCTTCATGCTCACAAATATAATATATTCTGCGAAATGCATACCCAGAGCGCCTTTTAGCCCTGTTCCTTTCACATCCTGAACCGCTGTAAACGAAGGGACTGCCCTGGCTTTTGTAACGGCGCTTCCGGGTAACGGAACAGATATTTTTATATCTTCACGGGTATAAAAAAAGCGCTGTTTTAATTCCGCAGGCTTAGTCCGAAACGTAAAGCAGCGAAAATGGTTTGGCCTGTTCTGCAAAAAAACGGAACAGGGTACAAATAAAAGAGCATGAGAATACTGGTTATTGAAGACGAGCAAAGCGTCGCGTCCTTTATCAAAAAAGGCCTGGAAGAACAGGCCTATATAGTGGATGTGGCCTACGACGGGCAGACGGGCAGGCTCCTGGCTTCGCAGCACCAGTATGATGTGATCCTGATGGATATCATCCTTCCGCAGATCAATGGCTTACAGTTGTGTAAGATGATCCGGGAAGAAAGCAAGGTGCCCATCCTCATGCTCACAGCCCTCGGCACCACTAACGATGTGGTGAGCGGCCTCGATACCGGCGCCGACGATTACCTCACCAAACCCTTTAAATTCCAGGAGCTCCTGGCAAGGGTGCGCGCGCTTTCGCGCAGGCGTGACGAAGCTTCGGCTGAGAGCATATTCCGTATGGCCGACCTGGAGCTGGACCTGCGTACGAAAGAAGTAAAACGTAGCGGGCAAACCATCAGGCTTACAGCTCGTGAATTATACCTCTTGCAATATTTTATCCGTAACCGCGGACAACTTTTATCACGTGCCGATATTGCGGAAAATGTATGGAACACTTCCTTCGAATCAGGTTCGAACATTGTGGATGTGTATGTGAATTATCTCCGGAATAAGATCGACAAGGATTTTTCTCCGAAGCTTATCCATACGGTATACGGTATGGGCTATATTTTCAAGGAAGAAAATTAAACAAGTGCTTCCTGTATCACCCTGAACAGAATAAGGCAATGAACTACCAGACTTTTGAGCCGGGCCACGACCTGGGTATGCTCATCAGGTGTTACTGGACGCTGGAAAGCCCGGCAACACAAGCGCTGCAGAAGCAGCGCATCGTACCCGACGGCTGTATGGAAATGATCTTTCATGCAGGCGATCTGTATAAGCAATACCTCACATCGCAGCAATACATTATCCAGCCAAGATGCTTTGTTATTGGCCAGCTTACGGCTCCGTTGGAGATCGAGCCGACGGGCGCTACAGCTATTTTCGCGGTGCGCTTTCATCCCGATGGCTTCATGCCCTTCGCCACTCTTCCTGTAAAGGAAATGGAGAACAGGGCGGTTCCGCTGGAAGAGCTGTTTGCCGGGGACGGGCTTATGCTCGAACAGGATATTTT
>CALNCF010000410.1 GCA_937875035.1 uncultured Sphingobacteriaceae bacterium
CACACCATTGCCGGGGATGTTGCGCACATTCTTCGCCCGGTAGAAGGAGGTGAACAGCTCGGGGATCTCATTCTTCGGAATACCGATGCCATGATCTTTGATGATGATACAGAAAGAATGTGCTTCGAAACGCAGAAGGAGCTGAGGGTCTGGTTTTCCCTGGGAATACTTCAGGGCATTGGACACGAGGTTATCAATAATATGATCGAAAAGCATTGGGTCTACATACACTTTGCGTTCAATGCCTTCGGTGGTCAGCGCTATGTTCCGGCTTTCTTTCAGCGTGGCAAGCTGCCGTGTGATGATCTGCGAAGCGATGTTCCGGATGTCGGTGTACATGGGATTATAGCTGATCTGCTGCGCTTCAGTTTTGCCGATCATCAGGATGTCGTTGATCAGTGCATTGAGCCGGTCGGCTTCGTTCGCAATATTACCGGCATGCTTTTTAAAGGCCTGCTGCTGCCTGGCGTCCAGGTCGGAGGAATAGATGTCGATCAGCTCTGCCGATGATTTGATGCTGCTCAACGGGGTTTTGAATTCATGCGAGGTCATGCTGATAAAGCGCGACTTCAGGTCGATCAGCTGCTTTTGTTTTTCGAACGCGTATAATATTTCCTTCTCTGCATTCTTACGCTCAGTAATATCCTGTATAAGTGCCGAAAGATGCCTGCTTTCCGTCATGCTTCTGATCAGGGAGAACTTGGCATTGTACCAGAGCTCCTTGCCATCTACAATGGCCGGGTATTCGATGTTCTCCGCGCGCCCGGTCTCGAACACCCGCCGCATGGTCATGGCAAATGTGGCGGCCACTTCCGGAGCCCCGATCTCCGTTACCTGCTTTCCTATGAACTCTTCCCGAGGGAAGAACAGGATGCGGTCGTCGGAGCACCATACATTTATAAAGCGCAGCTCTTCATCAAACTCAAATACAATATCATCTAAGGAAGTTACGATAGCGAAGAGGTCCCATTTGCTTTTTTCGAGCTCTGCCCGGGTCTTCTTCATCAGGGCATTCTTCTTTTCACTTTCCAGTATGGAAGAGGTCGCGATGAAGATGTGCGTGAGGTAATCGATGATCTGCTGATCGTAGCCCTCGGGCCTGTTAGCAAGGGCAAAGATACCGAGCAGGTGTTTCTCCGAAAGAACAGGGATCGCCAGGAAGGTGCGGATGTTTTCCGGATCGCCGGGGATCGTGCCTGCTGCAACGTTATTGCTGATC
>CALNCF010000411.1 GCA_937875035.1 uncultured Sphingobacteriaceae bacterium
GAAAGCAGTTCGATGCCGGTAGCGCCGTAGCCGGCAATGCCCGTGGCCCGTACGCCGCGGATAATATTTCCGCTGATGCGTGTGTGGGTAACGCCCTCGGCGACGATCATACCTTTAGGGGTATAGTAATCGCTGGCCGTTGCGCTCGAAGCGCCTGCACGGATGTTCTCCACCAGGTTCCCCCTGATCTGCGCGTTGGTAGTATGGCTGATGCGAATCCCTGCGTAGCCGACCGACAAGCTGCCCTGGTCGGAGCCGAGCTGGTTGTTCAGGATATGAAGCTGTTTGTTGGGATGAGCTGCATCGCCGCTGATATAGATCCCGTGCTGTGCCAGCTGTACCTGGTTATGCGCGATCGTCAGGTTTTCGAAGCCTGCGCCGGTATCGCTGCCATCGCTTTTGATGGTCGCGCCGCCTGCATAGATGCCTGCGCTGAAGGTAGTTGGCTCTTTCTGCCCGGATACGATCGTGGTATAGCGGATGCTGATGTCGCTGCCGGCTGTATCGAGGCTGTTGATCAGCTGGATGGTGGCCGTCAGGTTGGAAGTGGAGTTATTCTGGAATTTCAGGAATTTCCCCGCGCCGCCGATGCTCCCGTCAATATGCACACGGCTTACATTGTTCAGGCGGAACAGGCCTCCGGCGTAGTTACCTGCGAGTGTCTTAATGGTAGCCGTGCTGTCGGAAATAATGTGGATATGGTAGTTGCCTGTTCCTTCTTCCAGCCACTGGTCCAGCGCATACAGGCCGGTTTCGGCGGTGTTCGATTTCAGAACGATGCGGATGTCACCATCAACATAGTTATTGTTGATCTCCCGGAAGATACCTCCTTCAGAAGTCAGGGAAGAATAGGGTTGCCCTGTTCCTACGAGAAAGGTTCCCGATATTTTTTCGCTGATGCGGAACAGGTCTTTCTGTCCCGTCACCGGGAAATCATTCGCCGTTAAATGGATCGAGTCCGGTTGATCTAAGAGGATCACCTTGCTTGTGGCGATGTGCCCGAGGCTGTCCTGCGCGATAAAGAAATATTCGATCTCCGAATGTGTGGCCGGGATACTCCCGTACAGCTTGCTGAAATCGATGCTGAATGTGAACGGAGAAACGGTCGAAGCGCTTTCGATATACTTCCAGCCTTCTGTGGCAGAAGTATTGTCTTCGTATGTATCGGCTTGTGTGCTGAGCTTGTAATAGATGCGCGGCCGTCTGCCTGCTGAAACATCTACTCCGGCCGAATCGCTGATGGATACACCTGTGATGACATAAGGAACCGATGCGTTGAGAATATGGCGGAGAGGAGTATAGCTGATCACCGGACCGCTGTAATCACCGTGTACCTCGTAGGCTCCGATATACGGTGGACTGTTCCGTGTATTTCCCAACAGGTCGAAAGGAACCAGGGTCTGTGTATTCCCTGCCTGCACCAGCGGAGAGCCTGCCGCAGGGATCAGGTTGGAAGACGTATTGTATAAGGGGTCGGCAGCGATGCTGTTCGCGTCCTGTCCCTTCCCGGTTCTCCAGTCAGCAAGGCTGTTGTACACGGTCGATGTAAACTGTGCAACGGCCCCTTCAGGGATGTAGAAATTGTTATAATCGGAGCTGAATGAAGTGGTAGCGGTATTGAAATACAAGCCTCGCTTCTGACCCGTGCCACCGGTGCGGGTAATGCTGATGCTGTTGTTCTGGTAGCTGATATTAGTGGCAAGCGTGGTCTGGTATGCGCCGTAGATCACGGCAGCGCCTGATTGAATTCCTGTAATGCTGATGCTGTTGTTGATATACCAGTGCCCGCTGCTGGATGTGTTGTGAATGCCGTAGATCGCCCCGTTGGTTTCGATGTCGCAGATCACGTTGTTCATCCAGATGTTCTCTTCTCCCTGCGGAGCGGAATTGCTGCTTGCCGTTAATCCATAAGCGGCCAGCGACCCCGTATATCCTGCCGGGAAGAAATGATGCAGGCGGTTCCCGTCGATGCGCGCGTTCTTCGTGGTCGTATAGGTATAGATGCCGTACATATACTGAAGGCTCTCTGTTCTGAACGGTCTTGAAATGTCATTGCGTTCCACCTGGAGGCTGTCGGTATTATAGCTGGCAAAGGCATACATATAAGTGTCGTACATCCTGTTGCCGCGGAAGATGTTCCCGGCTGCTGATGAAGGGTTATTGGTCGTACCGTAGATCAGGATGTTATAGTACCCGCCCTGGATGGTATTGTTCTCCACCAGGTTGTAACGGAAGGTTCCACCGCTGCTTGTCGTCCCCGATGCGGTTCCGTTGAGCACGATCCCCATAAAGCTGCTGCTCGTTTTAGAAAAAGGGATGATGATCGTATTGTTGCGGATCACGTTGTGATCACCCTTGATCATCTGGATGCCATAGCCCCAGGAAGCGCTGGCTGGTATGTCGATGCGGAAGCCCTCGATCGTTACGTGATTCGCGCCGTTCAGCATGATATAGCTGCGCGAAGCAGAGGTAGGGGTATGCGCGATGCGTGAGCCGTTCCCTTTGATGGTTACCGTATTCGTTTCCGATGTGCCCGGGATGGCAGTGAGCGTAAGCTTGCTGTATGGCCCGGCAGATGGGTTCATTTCTACAGTCACCGGTCCGCATACCCCTTTAGACAGGGCCGTGGAAAGCGCGGTAAGAGAAGCGAAATGAGCGCCCGGTCCGCCCAGGGTATAGGTTCCGGTCAGCAGGGTCTGCACGTTCGAGATGCTGGCTGTATCGTTGGCCGGGTTCGTGTCTGCGTTCCCGTTCGGCAAGCTTGTCCAGGCTTTGATCTGGTAATTCGTTCCGCCTGCCAGGTCGTAGGCGCCCAGGCTCAGTGTTATGCTGGTATTGGCGGCCAGCACACCCGGGTAGATATAAGAGGTCTGGGCCTGCCCGTTCACGGTCCAGTCGATGATCACATCCGTGAGCGCCGCGGTCCCAAAGTTCTTAAGGGTTACATGGATCCCTGTGTAGCCGGGACAGGTTCCCCCTGGATCGGCGATGGCGGTAATGCCGGCATCATCCGTGGCCAGCTTAGCCGAAACGCTCCCTGTGCCCAGGGTTGCGCATAAGGCAATGGCTAACAGCCTTTTAATGGTAATTTTCATATGCGTATTATATTTATTTAGACTGATTATAAATTATCTGCAAAAATAGGAATGCGTGGTCTTATGGCAACTTTATAGTGAAAAATACCTTACCTGTGTTTTTTAACAGGTTGAATGAAAGGTAATTCTGAAAAATGGCAGATGTGCGCGGGGTATGGTATGGTATGGTATGGTATGGTATGGTATGGTATGGTATGGTATGGTATGGTAT